>NZ_CP127015.1:1972500-2162500 GCF_035199985.1 Nguyenibacter sp. L1 | reverse complement strand
CAAGCAGTCGGAGCCTCTTATGGGGTGACGGCGTACCTTTTGTATAATGGGTCAGCGAGTTTCTGTTTGCAGCGAGCTTAAGCCGATAGGTGTAGGCGTAGCGAAAGCGAGTCTGAATAGGGCGCTGAGTTGCTGGCAGAAGACCCGAAACCGAGTGATCTAGCCATGGCCAGGCTGAAGGTGCGGTAACACGCACTGGAGGGCCGAACCCACGCCTGTTGAAAAAGTCGGGGATGAGCTGTGGCTAGGGGTGAAAGGCCAATCAAACTCGGAGATAGCTGGTTCTCCGCGAAATCTATTGAGGTAGATCGTCAGGTGTTGACCCCGGGGGGTAGAGCACTGGATGGGCTAGGGGGGCCCAAAGCCTTACCAAACCTAACCAAACTCCGAATACCCGGAAGTTTAGCCTGGCAGACAGACGGTGGGTGCTAAGGTCCATCGTCGAGAGGGAAACAGCCCAGACCACCAGCTAAGGCCCCCAAATCGTGGCTAAGTGGGAAAGGATGTGGGGATTCCAAAACAACCAGGAGGTTGGCTTAGAAGCAGCCATCCTTTAAAGAAAGCGTAATAGCTCACTGGTCTAATAGAAACCCTGCGCCGAAAATGTAACGGGGCTCAAGCCACGTGCCGAAGCTGTGGGTGCATACTTTGTATGCGCGGTAGCGGAGCGTTCCGTAGGTCTGAGAAGGAGACGGGGTGACCCTCTCTGGAGATATCGGAAGTGCGAATGCTGACATGAGTAGCGACAAACAGTGCGAGAAACACTGTCGCCGAAAGTCCAAGGGTTCCTGCGCAAGGTTAATCCGCGCAGGGTGAGCCGGCCCCTAAGGCGAGGGCGAAAGCCGTAGTCGATGGAAACCAGGTGAATATTCCTGGGCCTGCTAGAAGTGACGAATGCGATATGTTGTCAGTCCTTAACGGATTGGGCTGGCTTTTGGAGCATTCCAGGAAATAGCTCTAGCGAATAGACCGTACCCGAAACCGACACAGGTGGACTGGTAGAGCATACCAAGGCGCTTGAGAGAACGATGCTGAAGGAACTAGGCAAATTGCTCGCGTAACTTCGGGATAAGCGAGACCCATGATTGGGCAACCATTTGTGGGTGGCACAGACCAGGGGGTAGCGACTGTTTAGTAAAAACACAGGGCTGTGCGAAGTCGAGAGACGACGTATACGGCCTGACGCCTGCCCGGTGCCGGAAGGTTAAGAGGAGGTGTGCAAGCACTGAATTGAAGCCCCGGTAAACGGCGGCCGTAACTATAACGGTCCTAAGGTAGCGAAATTCCTTGTCGGGTAAGTTCCGACCTGCACGAATGGCGTAACGACTTCCCCGCTGTCTCCAGCATCGGCTCAGCGAAATTGAATTCCCCGTGAAGATGCGGGGTACCCGCGGTCAGACGGAAAGACCCTATGAACCTTTACTGCAGCTTTGCAGTGGCATCAGAGACATTCTGTGTAGGATAGGTGGGAGGCTTAGAACCCGGGGCGCCAGTTCCGGTGGAGCCATCCTTGAAATACCACCCTGACTGTTTCTGATGTCTAACCGAGACCAGTAAGCCTGGTCCGGGACCCTGCATGGTGGGCAGTTTGACTGGGGCGGTCGCCTCCCAAAGTGTAACGGAGGCGCGCGATGGTGGGCTCAGGTCGGTCGGACATCGACTGTTGAGTGCAATGGCATAAGCCCGCCTGACTGTGAGAGTGACAGCTCGATCAGAGACGAAAGTCGGCCATAGTGATCCGGTGGTCCCGCGTGGAAGGGCCATCGCTCAACGGATAAAAGGTACTCTAGGGATAACAGGCTGATCTCCCCCAAGAGTCCACATCGACGGGGAGGTTTGGCACCTCGATGTCGGCTCATCACATCCTGGGGCTGGAGCAGGTCCCAAGGGTTCGGCTGTTCGCCGATTAAAGTGGTACGTGAGCTGGGTTTAGAACGTCGTGAGACAGTTCGGTCCCTATCTGCCGTGGGTGTTGGAGACTTGAGAGGATTTGTCCCTAGTACGAGAGGACCGGGATGAACAGACCTCTGGTGCACCGGTTGTCGCGCCAGCGGCACAGCCGGGTAGCTAAGTCTGGACGGGATAATCGCTGAAAGCATCTAAGCGAGAAACCCACCTCAAAACCAGGTCTCCCCGAGGGCCGTGATAGACCATCACGTCGATAGGCCAGATGTGAAAGCGCAGTAATGCGTGCAGCTAACTGGTCCTAATCGCCCAATAGGCTCACTCACACAGCCCGCTTAAACGCAGGCAACACACATGCACAGCAATCATCCACTCAACACTCAATACACACACCTCAGCACCAACCTCTCACGCCCACTACACCCCATCAGGGTGGACTGGACGACCTGGTGGCCATGGCGGGGATAGCTCCACCCGATCCCATCCCGAACTCGGCCGTGAAATGCCCCAGCGCCTATGATACTGCGTCTCAAGACGCGGGAAAGTCGGTCGCCGCCAGGTCTTCCAATCCACCTACACCACCGCGGGGTGGAGCAGCCCGGTAGCTCGTCAGGCTCATAACCTGAAGGCCGCAGGTTCAAATCCTGCCCCCGCAACCACCGATTCCCACATTGATGTTTTCGCAAGTCCTTTCAAGGACTTGCCTGCTTTCGTGTCCTTCTGGTTCACGAATCTGAGCAGCGTTCCAAGCTCGCCATAGAGCGTCGCGAAGATCTCGCCACGCTTGTCGCCGGGTGAGAGAACGATCTTCTCCACCAGCGCGCGGACGGCCTCTGATGCCTCGGCCCGGTCCTCTGGCTGATTGAGGCTCTCGGTCAGGCGCTCAACCTTTTTCCTGAAGACGACCGCGACGTTCGGGTGAATGTCCAGCGTCTCTTCCAGTTCGGACGAGAGCAACGCCTCAAGTTCGACCTTGCGGTCTTCCAGCGTCTGCATGAGGGCCTTCATCGAGGGCTGATACATCCCATCGGTGATCGCTGTCATAATCCCCGCGATACCCTTCTCGACCTTCGCCAACTCGACCTTCCATCCGGCGCTGTTGGCACGGCGTTCATGGTTCAGCCGGTTGGTTTCCTCGGCATAGGCCTTCATGGCCGCAGCGGCGGCTTCGGGTGTCATCAGCTTGTGCTTGAGGCCGGCCAGCACGCGCTCCTCAAGCTCGGGGCGCAGGATCGTCGCCTTGTTATGGCAGGAGCGGTTCGCGATCCGGTTCGAGCAGGCATAGCGGTCCTTTTCACGGAGCGAGTAGGTGCCGCCGCAGACGCCGCAGAAGATCATCCCCGAGAATAGGGATTTCGGGCGGCGCATGCCGTTCATCCGGTTCACGGCCGATGTCCTGACCGCTGCGATGACGTTGACATATTGCGCCGCGATCTTCGTCTGGCGCTCGCGGACCGCCTGCCAGAGCGCGTCATCGACGATGCGCAACTCCGGTACTTCGGTCGTGATCCAGGCGGATTCCGGGTTCAGCCGCGAGACGCGCTTCCCGGTCGAGGGATCCTTGATATAGCGGAGCCGGTTCCAGACGAGACGGCCCACGTAAAGCTCGTTGTTGATGATCCCCGTGCCACGCTGGACATGACCCCGGATCGTGGTGTCGATCCACAGCTTGCCGTTCGGACCGGGGATACCTTCGTCGTTGAGCGTGCGCGCGATCGAGCGAGGGCCGATACCGGCCGCGAAGTCCTTGAAGATCCGACGGACCACATTGGCTTCGTTCGGGTCGATCTCCCGGTCACCCCGGATCGGATCGCCCCGCGCGTCCAGTTTCTTGATGACCTTGTAGCCGTAGCACAGGCCGCCACCGGACTTGCCGTCCTCGACGCGCCCCCGAATGCCCCGGTGTGTCTTCTGCGCCAGGTCTTTCAGGAACAGGGCATTCATCGTGCCCTTGAGGCCGACATGCAGTTCGCTGATCTCGCCTTCCGCCAGGGTGACGATCGTCACCCCCGCGAATTTCAGGTGCTTGAACAGGGTTGCCACGTCGGCCTGGTCGCGGCTGATGCGGTCCAGCGCCTCGGCCAGCACGACGGTGAACTCGCCGCGTTGCGCGTCCTGCAGGAGCGTCTGGATGCCGGGGCGCAGGATCATCGATGCTCCGGAAATGCCCGCATCCTTGTAGGCGCTGGCGACCTTCCATTTCTCGCGTTTCGCATGCTCGCGGCAGATGCGGAACTGGTCCTCGATCGAGGCGGCCCTCTGATTGTCGGAGGAATAGCGGGCATAGAGCGCGACACGGATCATGGCGGGACTCCAGGGCGGTCTCTCGGCAGGGGAAGGCGAAAGAGGTTACCCTGGCTCCGCCCTCCGGGCGGTAGTCAATTCGACAATACGATAATCACGATTTCTGTCCGGGAACGGATTGACGGCGGCGCCGGCTACGCTTCTGGCGCTCATGGTCCTCGCGGGCCATCTGGCGGCCGATCAGACGCGCCAGGCGCAGCACGCTGGCGTCCGTCATGTGGGGCGTCTCGGTGTCATTGTCGGGCAGGATGACCTCGATCCGGACTGGCTTGTCCTGTCTGCCAATACCCATTGGGGGGCCTCCGAATAACTCCGGAGACATTGGCAAAGAGCTTTCTCTATAAGGAAGAGTGTAAATCATGCCGTGCGGCGTAAGGCGGTCTTTGCGTAATCAATCGGTCGGGTCGGAAATGTTGCGGCGGCGGACATGCCATGGGCACGCCCGCCAGCCTCCGCTTATTGTCCGGATGGTCGGAAGGCGCGGAGCCGATGGCCGTCCGGGTCAGTGATCAGGACATTGCGACCGAAGCCCATATCCGTTGGGGGCTGGATGATCCTGCATCCGCGTTCAGCCCAGAGCGCATGGACCGCATCGGGATCATCCGTCGTGAGGGTGAGTTCACCATCCCGGCCCGCCGGCGTGACGTCATCACGTCGCCACAGACCGAGATTGGCCCCGCCGGGCAGCGGGAAGAGCACGAAGCCAGGTGACTGCTGGATCGGAGCGACACCGAGCAGTGCATGATAGAAGCGCGCACTGGTCACGGGATCCTCAACGTAGAGAATGGTGGAGGCTGAGCGGAACATGAGCCGATCTCCTGATGGTTGGAACGGCTTCTGCCTATCAGGCGCGCGTGACAGTTTCTGTCAGTAGGGAGTGTCGATCCCCGTGAGCGTGCGCCATTCGGCGAGCAGGATACGCCGCCGTCTCGGATAACGCTCGCTCCCGGAGGTGACGGCCGCGATGCGGTCCAGCCGGAAATGCCGGAAATCGTCGCGCTTCTCACACCATGCGGCCAGCACCTCGGCGGCTTCGAAAAAGCCGATCGCAACGGGCCAGACCACGCGCTCGGTCGCGATCCCCTTCTTGTCCGTGTAACGCAGATGCAATTTCGTCTCGTCGCGCATCGCCTGCCGGATGACGGCGAGACAGGGCATCTCGTTCCGGCCCGCCGGTCCGGCGAGCATGCCGCTGGTTTCGACTACATTCTCATGCGTATCGGGCAGGACAGCGGAAATCTTGGCAAGCACATTGGCCGCCGCGTGCTCCAGATCTTCATCGCCACGCTGGCGTACGAGGCGCAAGCCCAGGATCAATGCGTCCAACTCGTCCTCGGTGAAACGCAGGGGCGGCAGCAGGTAACCGGGCCGGAGCATGTAGCCGATGCCGGCCTCCCCTTCGATCGCGGCGCCCTGCGCGGTCAATGTCGCGATGTCGCGATAGGCCGTGCGCACGGAGACGCCCAGTTCAGCCGCGAGCGTGCCGGCCGTGACGGGATGACGGCGGCGACGCAGAGCTTGCAGCAGATCGAGCAGGCGGCTGGCACGGGACAGTGCGGATTCCTTTCGGTGATGGTGGCGGTCTGCCGCAAGCTTGGCTTAGATGACGTGCTATTTTTAGGCTGTCAGCACGGCAAACGATAGGGAGCGCTGACGACATGGTGGACGCGCCACGCGTGCGGTTTGCGGTTCTGTCGCTTTGTGCCGGGCTATTCGTCGCAGGCGGCCTGTCTGCTTCGATGGCTCAAGCCGCGCCGGTGCCGTACTCCAAGTGCACGGTTTCACAGCTTTCGCTCGGCTTCGATGATGAAGGGGGCGCGTTCAACGGTATGTCGCAGAGCGGCACGCTGCTGGTGCTGCGGAATATCGGCATTGCGCCGTGCCAGGTTCGGGCTCTGCCGCACCTGCATTTCGAGGACGCCGATGGTCACGCGGTGGACGCGGTTCGCCGTGCGCCGCCCGGGATGCATCCCGGGCCGGTCCTGTCGTCGGTTCAGGTGATGCCCGACGCGGAACTGACGGCGCGACTGCATTGGGTCTCGGGTGATGTCTATGACGGTCACCATTGCATCTCGCCAGCCACCGCCGTGCTTGATCTTCCAGGTGGCGCGTTGCGGCAGGCCTTCGGTCGGCATATGTGCGCCCCGGCCGGTTCGGCGCAATTCTTCGATCAGGCGCCGCTGCGGCCGGATCCAGTGCCGCCGACACCATAGGGCGCAGGCTGGAAGCGGATCTGTTAGGGTCACCGTATGTCTGTCTCAGCTTCCTCTCCACTCGGCAACCCGGCGCGATGAGCGGTGCGGCGTCCTCTCCGTCGACCGAGGCCCTGGCCGGTCTGGTGGAGCGGGTGACGTTCCATAACGCCGAGAACGGCTTCTGTGTCCTGCGGGTGAAGGTGCGGGGCCAGCGCGATCTGGTCACCGTGGTCGGGCATGCCGCGATGATCGCGGCGGGCGAGTTCGTGCAGATGTCCGGCCGCTGGTTCAACGACCATACCCACGGGCTACAGTTCAAGTCGGAGTTCCTCAAGGGCAGTCCCCCTACCACGGTCGAGGGCATCGAGCGCTATCTCGGCTCCGGCATGATCCGGGGCATCGGTCCCGTCTATGCCAAGAAGCTGGTGAAGGCGTTCGGCGAAGCGGTGTTCGACCTGATCGAACAGGAGCCAAGCCGCCTGCGGGAGGTGACGGGGATCGGTCCGAAGCGCGCTGAACGAATCGTGGCGGGCTGGGCGGACCAGAAGGTGATCCGCGAGATCATGCTGTTCCTGCACAGCAACGGCGTCGGCACCTCGCGGGCGGTGCGGATCTTCAAGACCTACGGGCAGGACGCGGTCAAGCTGATCAGCGAGAACCCGTACCGGCTGGCGAAGGATATTCGCGGGATCGGGTTCAAGACCGCGGACCAGATCGCCCGGAAGATGGGCATCGCGCCGGACGCCATGATCCGGGTACGGGCCGGGATTTCCTATGCCCTTGGCGAGGCGATGGACGAGGGGCATTGCGGCTTGCCGGTCGGGGAGTTGTTGACAAGCACCGCCGAACTGCTCGAAGTCGCCGTACCGCTGATCGAGACGGCCCTTTCGCTGGAGCTGGAAGCGGGCGACGTGACGGCTGACAGCGTGGGCGAGACGGGATGCATCTTCCTGACTGGTCTCTATCGCGCCGAGCAGGGCATCGCCGAGCGGCTTCGTGCCTGTGCCGTCGGCCGTCCACCCTGGCCGGAGATCGAGGCGGAGAAGGCGCTCGCCTGGGTGGAGAAGAAGACCGGGCTTGCCCTGGCCCCCAGCCAGCAGGTGGCGGTGCGTCTTGCCCTGCGCAGCAAGGTGCTGGTGATCACCGGCGGTCCCGGGGTGGGCAAGACCACGCTGGTCAACGCCATCCTGAAGATCGTGACCGCGAAGGGCACCGACGTGCAGCTTTGTGCGCCGACCGGCCGGGCGGCGAAGCGTCTGTCGGAAAGTACGGGGCTGGAGGGCAAGACGATCCATCGCCTGTTGGAGACAGATCCGGCCACGGGGAGTTTCAAGCGGGACGACACCAACCCGCTGACCTGCGATCTTCTGGTCGTGGACGAGGCCAGCATGGTGGACGTGCTGCTGATGCGCTCCCTGCTGCGCGCGTTGCCCGACAGTGGGGCGCTGCTGATCGTGGGGGACGTGGACCAGTTGCCGTCGGTCGGGCCGGGACAGGTGCTGGCCGACATCATCGGCTCCGATGCTGTGCCGGTGGTGCGGCTGACGGAGGTGTTCCGCCAGGCAGCGCAGAGCCGGATCATCACCAACGCGCACCGGATCAACGAAGGAAAAATGCCGGAGTTGAGCGCGGAGGAAGGGTCGGATTTTTACTTCGTCGAGGCGGCGGAACCGGAGATCGGGCTGCGCAAGCTGCTGGCGGTGGTGAAGGACCGCATTCCGGCGCGGTTCGGGCTGGATCCGATTCGCGACGTGCAGGTCCTCTGTCCGATGAATCGGGGTGGGCTGGGCGCGCGGTCGCTGAACGTCGAATTGCAGCAGGCGCTCAATCCACCCGGCGAGGTGAAGGTCGAGCGATTTGGCTGGACCTACGGCCCCGGTGATAAGGTGATGCAGATCGCTAACGATTACGACCGGGACGTTTTCAACGGTGATCTCGGCGTTATCACCGCGATCGATATGGAAGAGGGCGAACTGACGGTCTCGTTCGATGGCCGGGAGATCGTCTACGGCTTCGGGGAACTGGACGAACTGGTGCTGGCCTACGCCACCACGATCCATAAGAGCCAGGGATCGGAATATCCGGCAGTAGTGATCCCGCTGGTGACGCAGCATTACGCCATGCTGGCTCGGAACCTGCTCTATACCGGCGTCACCCGCGGCCGGAAGCTTGTCGTGCTGGTCGGGCAGAAGAAGGCGTTGGGCATTGCCGTCAGGAACCAGGGGGGAAGGCGGCGGTGGTCGAAGCTGCGGGAATGGTTGCATCCCTGGCTGCCAACCGGAGGCGATGGATGATTATGTCGGCTTTCGCCTCTTTTCGGACATAGAGTGACTCACGAGAACAATCCGTAAGCCGTCATTCGGCTATGAGAAGCGCTGGCGCCTCACCAAAGCCATCCGGTTGTGGTTTAGGCTTGCCTCATGAGACCGATCCACAGTTATATATAGTATTATCCGCAAAGGCTTTCTCTCCTTTACAGAGAACACCAGTATAGGCACAAAGGATCGTCGCGAGTAACATGGAAAAATCTATTACACGGCCTCGCGTTCTCGTGATCCTTGGTGCGGGTTCAACGCTTCATGCTAACGCACCTTCAACACAGGATATTGATGATCTTATATTCAAAATGGAGGACAGCACCATTTCTTCGGTCGTCAGACTTTTGAAGGAACAACGAACGGCTAGGCACTTCAATTTTGAGGCCGTTTTGGCCGCACTTGAAGAATTAGATGAATTTAGCCGTCGAAAAAAATATCCCACGAATTTGGCAAATAAGGGCGGTTACCTGGCAGCATTCACCGACTGGATGCCGGATTTTACTTCCAGTGGCGATGCGCCCTTTACGGAGTTGCGTCTCCAACTAATTGGCAAAATCAAGAATTTCGTCATAGAGCGCACACATTCATCCTCGCCGGAGAGACTGAAAAGCTTTTTCGATAACCTGCGAGCATATTTCGATCTTACAGTCGTTACACTCAACTACGACGACCTGATAGATCGTTCTGGCGAGTGGTATGATGGTTTCGTACCTGCTCAGCACAACCATAATGGCGAGTTTGATTATGACGGTTTTCCTCAGCGCTCCATGCAAGAATCGACCGTTCTTCTTCACTTACACGGAAGTGTAAGATTTACCTTCCCGCCCTTCAGTCCTGTCCCTTCACCGAAAGGGGAAATTGTTCGGAGTAGTAGTGCGAAGTATGGTCTTCCAGTAACGCTCCATCCATCACAAGGCATTGAACAACCTTCTCCAATCATTGCGGGCGGCGGCAAAGACCGTTGGATGACGCGGGCTTGTGTACCATTTGGCTATTACTATAACGCCTTCATTAATACGGCCCAACTGTGCTCAAGGGTGATTGTCGCGGGCTACGGTGGGGGCGATGAACACGTTAATTCATGGCTGGTCGAGCATTCGAGGTTGCACGGTGATCGACGGCGCGTGGTCAATATAAATCCTATTGCTAGTGAACAGCCCGACGCTTGTGGACACATGACACTTAGAGGCAATGATGGACGTTTTCCGCCGAACGATAGCGACACGGTTAGGAAGATCATAGATTTCCTTAACCGGACATAAGTTCAGTGCCGCGGCCGATACAGCGAAAAAAATAACGAGAAAGACAGACTGTCCCGAGCCTCATCAAAGGTCAATCGTTTTGAAATCCAACTCCAGACCGGACATTCGGCTTACCCGCCAAAGCTGCCCTCACCAAAGTCCAGCAACGTGACGTCTGTTGGCGGGTGGCATGCCGCGATCTCTCGCCCGTCAAGGACCGATCTCATGCTCCTGCGAGATCGGTCCTAGTTCCGGCCTTTTGCGACACCCGTCAGCCAGTCTTCAGCATGGAGTCCATCAATCTGCCTGAATTCGCCTAGGCTGCCAGTGATGACAAGGAAATTTCCGACTTTGGGGCGGTCACCTGCTACGGCGATCTGCTTAATCAGGTTGGTGACGCTCATGATGATACCAGTACTTTCGGGACGGTTAATGACTTCGCCAGAATGAGATAGCTTCTCCTGCCGGGCAATCCCGATTGCGACCTGACGATCGATCTACAGAAGAAAAAAGCTAATGGCTCCGCCCTCGCGCCGGCAAGGATGCGCGCCTTTGGCGCCGTCCGGGCCGGTATCCCCAATCTTCCTGCGCTGTGCTCCGTGCAGATTGGGCGAAACCCCTCCGGCCCGGCCGTCCTTGCCGTTGCTACCCCGCTGCTCGCCGCGAGGCAGAGGAACAGCGGGGGCTGTTCCTCGCGGAACAAAGGGTAAAGACCATGACCGGCAGCAGCACCACGGCGACCGATTTCCGTAACACCATCCTCAATGGCGACAGCGTGCAGCTCATGCGGGGGATGCCGCGCAATTCGGTGGATTTCATCCTGACAGACCCGCCCTACCTGGTGAACTATCAGGGCAGGGACGGGCGGAAGGTTCGCAACGACGACAACGCCCATTGGCTCCGGCCTGCGTTCAACCAGATGCACCGTGTCCTGAAATGGGGTGGGTTCGCTGTCAGCTTTTACGGATGGAACCGCATCGACCTGTTCGCCGATGCCTGGAAGGCGGCCGGGTTTCGCATGGTCGGTCATATCGTCTTTCGCAAGTCTTATTCATCATCTTCCCGCTTTCTTCGGTATGAACACGAAAGCGCCTATCTGCTGGCCAAGGGAAACGTCACACCCCCGGCAAGCCCTATCCCGGACGTGATCGATATGCCGTATTCGGGCAACAAACTGCACCCGACCCAGAAGCCGGTGGCAGCACTCCTTCCCCTGGTGGAAGCCTTCTGCCCGAAGGGCGGACTGGTCATGGACCCGTTTGTCGGCTCCGGTTCGTCCCTGGTGGCGGCGCAGCATCTTGGCCGCGACTGGCTGGGGATGGAACTGGACCCGGACCACGCCGCGACGGCAACCCGTCGACTGGCCTGGCACGGGACGGCGAGGGTGGCGGCGTAAGCCGTCCCTCCCTTCTTCACCTCACCGGACGGTCGAGCGGGCAGAAAATCGCGCCGGTCCCGATGGATCGACGACGGGCACGCGCCGCAATCCGGCGCGTGCGGCGCTCGCCGGCGGAGCCGGCTCGCGGATGGTGTGGCCGGGATGAGAGCTTTTTCCACGCCGTGAAACGCAACGCTGCCAGGACAACGCACCGCGTCTGCGGCGCGAGCAGAAGGCGCCGATGGGCGGCGCTTCGATCATGGTCCGGCGCGCTCCGCGCGCTGTCCTGATCTCGAAACGTAACGGCATGTGTGACATGTTCCCATTCGCGGAAAGGATATGGTTCATGCTGCTCGGTCTTGGTATTGTCCTCGGCTTTGCCAGTATCGGTTTTCTGTGCTGGCTGCTGTTTCTTTGCGCGGTCTATGCAGCGCCGCTGTTCGTGGCGGCGATGGTCTGCACCATGCTCTACGACCATGGTGTGCTGTCCGGTGCCCATTCCGTCCTCGCGGGCATCGCCGCCGGAATCATGATGCTGGCGCTCGGCCAGGCGGTCCTGGCTTCTTCGCGCGATCCAGCCCTCCGGGTCTCGGTGTCACTGCTGCTCGCCCTACCGGCCGCGTTGGCTGGGTTCGGCACGACGCTGGGATTTTGTGGCATGGGCGATATGGGCGTCGTTCCCGGATACCTCTTTGCGACGTTCGGCGCGCTGTGCGTGGGCGGGGTGGCGTGGACGCGGCTTTGCGTCATCCAGCCCGCATGATCAACGGGTCGCCGGGTGGAACCCCTCGACCAAGGCCAGAAAGGCCAGCGCGGCGAGCTCAGTCCGTATCGCAGGCATGAACGCGGCTTCGGATCAGTAGGGCGAGAGGCTTTCTCCACTTCGAGGCCGGCTGCACGAACGCGACCGGACGGCATGGCGGACTCCAGAGCAGGCACTGGAACGAACGGCCATCCCTGCCGATGCGGCGGACACTGCGGCATTACCCTCCTGTCTCGCAGTCCAACGATGCCGGAAACATGGTGTCGCCTGACGCCGCGTTCTGGCGGCGGATACCATCCGATGCATCTTGCGGCAGGCAGCAGGCTCCCCCGACAACTCGCGCCCCTGTCACGGAACACGACGGACTGATCTGTCTCTCCACAGGGCTGACGGTGCCGCACACCATGGCCTCTCGATATGGCCGATCTGCCCGAAGACCGGCTTCACCTCGCCCGGCTATGGCGCAACAGCGTCCCGCAACTTTCTTCCCCTGCCGGCTGCGCCGTCATTCCGCGCGGAGCAAGAAAGTTCCGTGTCGCCGTCCTTCGCGATGCTCTGGCCCCTGCGGGGTGCGCCGCCGGTCGTCTCCGGGCTGACGATGGCCATCGAGCCACGGTGGTCGCGGCCCGATACAGCAACGGAGACACGACAATGATCATCGGTTCGTTCAAGAAGGTCGGCGAGGGCTACGAGGGCGAGATCGTCACCCTGACGCAGAAGATCCGCAACGTCCGCCTGGTGCCGGAAACCAACCGGGGCAGCGACAATGTCCCCAACTTCCGCGTGCAGATCGGAAAACTTGAGGCAGGCGCTGGGTGGATCAAGCACACCACGGACTGGCGCGAGTATCTCAGCGTGAAGCTGGATGACCCGACGCTTCCTGGTCCGATCTTCGCCAGCCTCTTCGAGGACGAGAACGGCGCCTTCAACCTGGTCTGGAGCCGCCCGCGCAGCCGCAACGGGGACTGAGTGCCCCGACGCCCCTCCCTTAACCGGGAGGGGCTTTGGCGCCGCCGGTGCGACACCGGACGCGGACCGATCCGCCCCGGAGATCGGGTGATCTTCAAAACTGGGCTTCCCCTCGGGATCGACCGCCTCGGATACTGACCGTCCGGGCAGGCGGTGCCGCCCGTTCTCATACCAATACAAACGGGGGAGGGCGTCATGCCCGGAGCAGACTGGCGAGTCCAGGCGCAGTACCAGCATCTGCGCGACGCAACGCCGGCCGAACTCGGCTGGGAATATCTGCGGCGCAATCGGTGCTACCGCGACGAGCAACGGGCATTATCCGAATTGGCGCCCGACGACCCACGGCAGGCGGCATTCGCCCGCCGCTGGGGGCCACGATTTCGCCGCCGCTCCTGACCAGCCGTTCGGCGCCCTGACCGCGCTGTGGTCGCGCCTGGTCCTGCCGACGGTGCTGACCATCCGGCCGCTCGCGCCGGGTCAGACCCTGACGCCGCGCCGCCTGGACATCCATGCCCTGTCGGAGGTGCGTCTTATCGAAACGCCCGATGGGATCTACGTCTCCTGCGTCTGCGGCGGCATCACCTGGCAGCTCTGGATGGAACGACACTGGCCCGGACAGCGCCACTACGCCTTCGACCACGCCTATGACCGTTTCACTCCGTTGCGCGCGCATGAGACCATCCGCTTCTGGCGCGTGCTCGCCGGCCTGTCCGATCCCGGCCCGTGGCACAGAATGTCCCGGCAGTCCCTCGACCGCCATATCCTCGCGCTGCGCGTGGCCGACGCCCGCGCCGCTGGCGTCGGCGAACGCGTCATCGCCGAATTGCTGCTCGGCCAGCCGGTTGCCCGGTCCGCCGACTGGCCCGACCTGCCGGTACGGGCTCAGTTCCGCCGCCTCGAAAGGCTGGCGAACCGCATGATCGCGGGTGGCTATCGCGACCTCATGGGCTATCCGCTGTCCCGCCGCGTCTGAACACGGCATTTCCCCATCGCCTGCCATCGCGTCGCGTCTCCACGCATTGCCTTCCGGCAGCGGAGCAGAAAAGCCCCGCTGCCGGAAGGGATTTTCATGCCGATGCGGCAAGCGGCGGTCTTCGGCTGGCGAAACGGACGGATGTCCGTTTTGTTCCATGGACGTTTTTGTCAGCGACAAAAACGTCCATCCCCGGGCCGCCGATTGTCCAGCAGCCTCTCTCCATGCGCGCCGATGTCCCGATCCGGCGCGTCAAGAGAGGGAGATTTTGTCATGACGGAAACGCCACGTCTGATGCGTGTCCGCGAGGCCGCCCGGTTCCTCGGAATCGCGGTCCGCACGCTGGAAAAGCATCGCACCTACGGCACCGGCCCGCTCTACCGGAAGGTCGGGGGCCGGGTGCTCTACGCCGTCGAGGACATGATGGCCTGGACCGCCGAGGGCGCGCGCCGCTCGCCCTCGGACAAGACGTCCAGCCGGGTCTTTCCGGCCCGGCCGCTCACCCCGGAAGAGCGGGAGAGCCTCTGATGCGCGGCGAGGAAAGCTGGAAGGAGCCCGACCGCCGCTTCGTGATCAGCGGTCCCGCCCGCCCGCGCGATCTGCGCGACCTCATGGAGCGGCCATTCTTCGCCCTCGGTAAAATTCCCCGGCACACGCCCATCCATTACCGAGCGGGCTACACCGAGGTGAATGTCATCCCGAATGAAACTGTCGGCATGGCGACCATCTGGGACGCCGACGTGCTGATCTGGCTGGCGGGCCAGATCGTCGACGCCCTCAACCACGGTCTCTGGGTATCGCGCCATGTGCGCTTCACGCCCTGGCGGTTATTCGCCGATCTCGGCTGGGCGGACGGCGCGCACCAGTACCGGCGCTTCCACGGCGCGCTGGCCCGCCTGGCGGCGACTACGGTGACGACGACAATCCGTAATGGCCCGAATTGGCAGGAGAAGCCGTTCACCTGGGTCAGTGACGTGCGCGTCTCCAACGACGGTGGCGTCGCGCTGACGCTGCCGGAATGGTTTCTCGATACCATCACCGAGCCGACGCGCGTGCTCACCGTCGATCCGGCTTATTTCCGTCTGCGCGGCGGCGTCGAACGCTGGCTGTACCGGATCGCCCGCAAGCATGTCGGTCGGCAGAGGGGGCAGTGGCTGTTCGAGACGGCGTTCCTGTATTCGAAATCCGGGAGCCTGATGCAACGGGGCGATTTCGCGTCGGCGATCAGAAAAATCGCCGGAAATACGGCCTTCCCGCGCTACCGTTTCGCGGTGTTCGTTTCTCGCGGCGTGGAATATCTGCGGATTGAAGCAACGGCACAATCCACCGGACCTGTGGACAAGCCTGTGCGGCGTCCCGTTGCAATAAATGTGGACAGTACCGTTGGATTACGCGACGGCATACCGTTGGATCGTTCTGAAAACCCCCATGCAACGCCTTGTCACATAACGGAATCCGACAGTCGAAACTTAGTACATAACTTAAAGAGTCTTGATAGATGTAGGGAATTGCGGTTTTTCGCGCACCGCATTTCCGGTCGCGGAGACAAGCGAAAAAAGGCTCAGGAAGCGGTCGCGGATCGCGGGGCCGGTGTCCCATGACTGCCGGTTCTTTTCGGCCGACGGACCATGCGCTCACCACCGTCGAACTGACCTGGATCGAAAAGCGCATCGAGCATTGGGTCCGCTTCGGCCATCCAGCCGAGGACCGGATCCTCGACCGGCGGCGCCGGCTGATGAGCTTCGCGCCGGACAGCGTGTTCGCCTTCATCCGGTGGGCCGCGAACGATTTCGGAACCGTGGTGTCCTGTATCGACATCGTGCGCGCGGTCGGGGCTCAGGAAGCCTGCCAGACCGTGCCCTTCGTGCGTCCCGGCGGCGAGAGCCTGCTGCGCCAGAGCGGCTGGCCGAAGGTGCGCCGGGTGTTGGAGGCCATCGACGGCGTCGAGGCGCTGGGCATCGACCCGGCCATCGCCTGTCCCGATCACTGGCGGCATCTCCATCACCGTCTGACGGCCCGCCAGGAACCGCGACCCTACACGCCGGAACGCCATTCGGCCTGGCTGCGCCGGAGGGAAGCGTCATGACCCGGCGCGGCTGGTTCTTCGCCACCTATTTCGCCGTGCTTGGCGTCGGCGCCTCAATGGCGGTCCACCCCGTCCCGCGCCTGGTCTGGAACGCCACGGCGAGCGTTCCGGTCGGCCTGTATCGGCTGCGTCCCGATCCCGCGCCGCGGGTCGGAGACATCGTCGCCCTGCGGCTGCCGGACGTCCCGGCGATGCTGCTGGCCCGGCGCGGCTACCTGCCGCTCGGCGTTCCGTTGCTCAAGCCGGTGGCCGCGATTGCGGGGCTGATCGTCTGCCGGTTCGGCCCGCAGGTCATAATCGACGGAACGCCCGCCGGTGACGCGAAACCTGTCGATCATCGCGGCCGTGCGCTGCCCGTCTGGCAGGGCTGCCGGCGTCTCGATCCCGGCCAGGTCTTCGTCATGAACCCGGCCGAGCCGCGCAGCCTTGACGGGCGGTATTTCGGTCCGCTTCCCGTCTCGGCCGTCATCGGGCGGGCGACGCCGCTCTGGCTGCCGTCCGGGCCGGAAGGTGCCGTCGGACCTTCCTTCTCTCTCTCTGCGAAAGGACGTTGAGATGACCCAGATCGGCTTCTTCACGCGCGTTGCCGGCGGCTTTGCCGGCCGACTGCGCACGCTCTCCCTCGACGCGGAACTGACCTTCGTGCCGGCGGAGACCAGCGGCGCCGAACACGCGCCGGATTATCGCATCCATCTCGGGGACAACGACAGCGGACCGGAGGTCGGGGCGGGCTGGAAACGGATCGGCGAACGGGCTGGCGAGTATATCTCCGTCGCCCTGGACGATCCCGTTTTCATGCAGCCGATCCGCGCCACGCTGTTCCAGACCGGGCGCGGCAAGAGCGAATGGCAACTGGTCTGGAACCGTCCCGCAAAACGTCCGGGAGGTCGGGAATGACCGCCCGGCCGCTTCGGATCGGCTATGCCGACCCGCCCTATATCGGCTGCGCGCATCTCTATCGCCACCAGCCCGATTATGCTGGCGAGGTCGATCATGTCATGCTGATCGAACGTTTGGAACGCGACTATGACGGCTGGGCTCTCCATGCCGGTGCGACGCCGGAGTCCTTCGCCGTGCTGGCACCGCTGGTCGCGACAACGGGGGCGCGCTGGATGGCCTGGGTGAAGGGCTTTGCCGCCTTCAAGCGCAACGTGCCGGTGGCTTATGCGTGGGAGCCGGTGATCGTCAAACCCGTGCGCAAGCCCGTCGTCAGCCACCGCCTCGTGATGCGTGATTGGATCCAGGAAAGCATCACGCTGCGGCGCGGGCTGACAGGCGCGAAGCCGCAAGCCGTCTGTCATTGGCTGTTCGAGATGCTCGGCGCGCGTCCCGAAGATGAACTGGACGATCTGTTTCCCGGCACTGGCGCTGTCACGGATGCATGGCGCGTATGGCAGCGGAAATTTCTGTTGCCCGGAGACAGTACGTCATCGTCTGCGCCACGCTCACCCCGCCAGAAGCAGAAGGACGGACAGGGGCGGTCGCCATGAAGCGCCGTTCTCTTATCGGCAGCGTGCTCATGCTCTTCCCGGCCGTTGTCCGCGCACAGGATTTCGATGGTTTCGTGCGTCAGGCGGCGGAGCGGAATGCGATCCCGCCCGCATGGGTTCGGGCTGTCATCACCGCCGAGAGCGGGGGCGACCGTGGCGCGATTTCGGGTGTCGGCGCCATGGGGCTGATGCAGCTTATGCCCGACACCTGGCGGGTACTCCGGCACGATCTCAACCTGGGTGCCGATCCCTTCGATCCGCATGATAATATCGTGGCCGGGACAGCCTATCTGCGATGGCTGCGCGACCGCTATGGCGATGCGGGTTTCCTCGCCGCCTACAATGCCGGTCCCGCCCGCTATGACGAACATCTGGCGACTGGTCGTCCGTTGCCCGGCGAGACGGTTTCCTATGTCGCGCACGTTCGGACCCTGATCGAAAACCCGGCGTCTTTTCCTTCGGAATTGGTCTTGAAAATCTTCGCGGATTGGAGGGCGGGATCGCTTTTTGTCGGAGCAAAAGCGGCTTCGGAATCGTTCATGCCGGTTGCAGTTTCCGTGTCGCAAAGGGCCGTATCTCCTCATCCCTTTCCGGCCGAATTTTTCGCGGCCCGCGATGGTTTCCGGCGCCCCGATTTCTTCGTCTTCCGCGGCGCGCCGGAGCAGGGTGGCGACGTGCGGACAGGAGTCATGAAACCATGAGCACAGGACGGGGGAGAAGGAGAAGGGGCAACGGCAAGATTAAAGGGCGCGGCACTCCGTCCGGCCCGAACCTGCGGTTTTGTCTGTCTGCACATGGGGTTGGGGTCTTGCATTGCGGCACTGTCGATTTTTCGCGTGGAGTGCGCCTGTTTTTCGGAAACTGGCCGTATTCCGCGCTTCCGCACGGCACTGTGCGGAAAACAGCGGTGAATTGCGGTGTCGGCCATGTCTTCTGACGACGACACACGCTTCCAGGTCCGGCCCGGTCGCATCCGTGGCAAGGGCGTGGGAAAGACCCGGAGTTTCCTGTCGTGGATGCGCGCAACCGTGCGGCGGTCGGGCAGCTCGCGGCCGTTTCGAAATCATGCTGCGTCTGGCCCGAATACGCCTGGTGGTCCCGGCGGTGCCGCCCCACGTCGCGGCGGTCGATCCGGCGTCCGGAAGGGACGCGGCGCGGCCTTCGTGCGGGCGCGTCACATCGCGGGCTGGACCCATCAGAATCCCGGCAGTCGCCGCGTCATCGTCAAGTCGCGCATGATCCGCACGCCCGGCCGCGACGGCAGGGCGCGTGCCCATTTGAAGTACATCCAGCGCGACGGCACCTCACGCGAGGGCGCACGGGGGGAGCTCTATGGCCCGGAGGTCGATCGCGCCGATGGCGACGCCTTCCTCGAACGCGGGCACGATGACCGGCATCAGTTCCGCTTCATCGTCTCGCCTGAGGATGCCGAGCAGATGCAGGATTTGACCGCCTTCACGCGGGATCTGATGACCCGGATGGAAGCCGACCTCGGCACGAAGCTGGACTGGCTGGCGGTGAACCATTTCAACACCGGCCACCCGCACGTCCATATCGTCATCAACGGCCGCGACGAACAGGGTGACGATCTGGTGATCAATGGCGACTATATCACCCAGGGCGTGCGCGAGCGGGCGAGCGAACTGGTGACGCTGGAACTCGGCCCCGAGACGGTCCTGGAACAGCGGCGCAAGCTGGAGGCCATGGTCGAGCAGGACCGTTTCACCCGGATCGACCGGCAGTTGCTCGCGTTGGCGGAAGATGGCCCGATCGACATGCGCGGCGACCAGGGCGGCGATCATGTTCTGCGCCTGCGGCGGCTCACCAAGCTGGAGCGGATGGGCCTCGCCAACCAGGCCGAGCCGGGCGTCTGGCAGCTTGCGCCGGAGACAGAGAAAACGCTGAGGGAACTCGGCGAGCGCGGCGACATCATCCGCGCCATGAACCGGGCGATGCGCGAGCAGGGCCGCGCCTCCGATCCTGGCCTGTTCGTCTTCCATGACGCGGCCTCGCGCGTGACGGTGGAGGGGCGCCTGATCGACCGCCATCTGGCCGACGAACTGGGCGAGGCGATCGGCCTGGTCATCGACGGCGTGGATGGGCGCACGCACCATGTGACCGGGATCGATCCGGCCGCGCTGGAGGGCATGCGCACCGGCAGCATCGTCGCGGTCGGCCCGGAGGTCGTCGGCCCCCGGTCGGCGGACCGGGAGATCGTGGCGGTCGCGGGGCAGGGCGGCGTCTATCGTGCTGACGTCCATCTCGCCCGTGCGCAGGCTATGCCGCGCATTCCGGGTGGCGATGCGGACGCCTATGTCGCCTCCCATGTGCGCCGCCTGGAAGCCTTGCGCCGCGCCGGCATTGCAGCGCGGATCGAGGACGGCGTGTGGCAAATCCCAGCCGATTATCTCGACTGTGCGGCCGCCTACGATATGGCCCGCGCGCGCCGGCTGTCCGTTCGGGTTCTCTCCAACCTCGATCTCGACGCCCAGGTCACCGCCGATGGCGCGACCTGGCTGGATCGCGGGCTGGTGGCGCGCGAGGCGTCGAACGTGGTGGATGCCGGGTTCGGCCATGAGGTAATCGCGGCGCGACAGCGGCGGCAGGAGAGGCTGGTCGAACGGGGGGACGCCTGGCGGGACAAAGAGGGGAAGGTCCGTTACCGCAAGGGGTTGCTGGCGACGCTGGAACGGCGGGAACTGGACCGTGTCGGCCAGGAGATGGGGGCATCACGCGGGACGTCGTACCGCGCCATGGCGGAGGGGGAGAAAATGCGCGGCACGCTGAAGGAAAAGGTCCGGCTGGCGAGTGGAACCTACGCTCTGGTCGAGAACGCGCAGGAATTCGTGCTGGTGCCCTGGAGGCCGGTGATCGACCGCCGCATCGGGCAGGAGATTTCCGGCGTCATGCGGGCCGGGACGATGGACTGGCAGTTGGAGCGTGCGAGAGGGATTGGGTTATGACCCGGATTTCCAGATGTAACTGCTGACCGCAATCGATCTACTTGATCGAGAATTTCAGTTCTCGGTAAAGTACGAAATCGTTAATGCAACGCACACCGAATGTGGTGCAGATGTCAGGAATTTTTCTTTTCGACCGAGTTACGCTCGGTTTGGAATTTTCCTTCGTGACGACAACGCGGTTGGGTTTCATGATAGCGGCGGCAACCAAAAACGGGTCGCGCCCAATTTGTTCCAGTTCCACATCGTTCAGGTCGGGAGCATAGCCCTGTGCCACTACACGCTGCACAGTTGCAAGATCCGAGGTCTCTTTAAGGACGAGAGCATCCTTGACGGTCTGTTGCCTTAGCCATTCAGCTAATAGACCGTTAGAAGGGGCGACTTCATCATAGATTTCTCGAGGCGTCTTAATCCTGTTTCGCTCTGCCATTACGAGCAACCATTCCCAGAATTGGGGAATTCTGTCGACCGGATAGTAGTCTTCGTGCGCGCGGATCAGGACATTTGCATCAAGGAGATAGAGATTCATGCGGCGTGGCTTCGTTCTTGCAGAAGAAGATCCACGGACGTAGGTCTCACGCCAAGAATTTTGGCGGCTCTGGTATGAGTCAGAATTTCGCCCTGTAGCGCGCGACGCACCACATTCAGAAGGCTGTTTCCCAGGCGATGTCGTCGAATCATGTAGTAGCTCGGGCCGCCGCCATCAGGTGTCGACGGACGCTTCTTCTGGTCACGCCATCGTGCGGCAAAAATCAGGAACACCGCCGCCGCAACTTCGCTGGAAATCTTGCGCATGCTGACAAGGCGATAGGTTACCACGGCCTGACTTACGTTCCAGGTCTCGGCAATACGCGCGGTTGCCGCAATGACCGTTTCAGCATCGGCTTCATCTAGATCAGGGAGTTGCGCGTCAGCTTCATTCGGTAGCAGGAACTCTCCTGCAACCTTATTGCAAAATCGCTCGATCGCATTCTCGGATGTCCATCCAAGGGGACCGCTGATGCCGCTTGCACCAATCCAGATATGCGCCAGTTCATGCATCAGGGTAAAGGCGCGTGCAGGAGCTGCATCGTTGTCATTGATGACGACAAAAGGCGCGACGTCATCGGCCAGGGCGAAGCCACGGAATACGTCTTCGCCGATATCCGAATGATGCGAACCCAGGTCGCCCAGAAGCAGGATGTAAATACCGATCTTTTCGGCCGCTGCACGAAGCAGCGTGAACAGCGCGACAGAGTCCCTGGCAGCCTTTTGTTCCCCTGGGGTGATAGCCAGCGCGGCCCGGATGGCAGAGACGACGGCTTGCGTGCCCTGCTTCATGGTAGCCGAACCGACGATGGGAAGAGGTAGACCTTCGTCTTCGTCTTCCAGCACCTCTCGCAGCATCTGTTGCCGGGCTTTGACATCTCTTACCAGAGTATCGAGCAGCGCATTCTCACGAGCTGATCCTCTGGTTCCGGAGACGGTGCGGAAATCCTCTCCACGTTCACCGCGTTGTGGCGGGGCAGGCAGATAAAACGACACGAGCGGACGACGGTAGGCTGTAACGGCTTTCTGGAGCAGCGAGTCGGTCAGAGGACGTTCGCCATGTTCGATCGAGCGCAGTTTGTCAGCGGCCGTCTGCTTTGCGCTATTCTTCAGGGCAAGCTTCTCGGCTGCCTCCTCAAGGGATAGCCCCGCGGTCTCCCGCGCCCAGGTCATCATCCCTGGATTGATATGCACTGCCTGTGCCATTGGCTCCCGAAGTCGTTGTGCCGCTCTGTAACGTGCAATCGTAATGTGGTGTGACTCTCGTGCCAAGCACCGAAACGCGAGCCGCTTCTCACCGTCTTGCACGAACGTCCAGCAACTCACCAGGCTCTACATTGAGAGCCATAGCGATCTTGCCGAGAATGGTGACACTAGCCGAAACACGCGCGCGCTCGATCGAGCCGATATAGCGGGCGCTGAGACCGGTCATCTCGGCAAGCTCTTCCTGCGTCAGATCGCGGTCATGGCGGATGCGCCGCAGATTGGCCGCCATGACGTCCTTGAGGTCCATGCCCCATGGGTGCGGGTAGGGGAACGATCATTCTAGGAACGATCGTTCCTATTCGTCTTGCGCCGCGGGAACTTTGACCGCACGATGCGTAGAGCGACCAGTCGACCATGGGGTGCCCCTCGTGCAGGATATCACGCCGACCCAGGACAGGCCTGATCCCGCGATCGCCGCCGAGGCCCCCGGCGGCCCGGCGCTGACCGCCTACGACCACCTCCATCACGTGACCTACCTGCGCCTGCTCGACGCGGAGGCGGACGGCGCGGATTGGCGCGAGGTCGCGCGGATCGTGCTCGGCCGCGATGCGGCTGCGGACGAGCCCGGCGCGCGCCGCTGCTGGGACTCGCACATGGCGCGGGCGCGCTGGATGCGCGATGTCGGTTACCGCCAGCTGCTGACCATACCGGGTGGTCGAACGGCGCACTGAGCGCGCCCGTCCTATTCCCTATCCTTTCGCCGCCGGTTGCCGCACAGGCGCGGAATCCGCTTGCGGAAATCCCCGCCTTTCCTTCGCTGACGGAGAGGTGTCCTGTCAGGGAGGGAAGCATGTCCGCCACGCGCGTGCTCTGGGGCCAGGTGATCCTGGTCCTGACGATTGTCCTCCTGTTCTGGTGGGCCGCGACGGAATGGACCGCCTGGCGGCTGGGCTTCCAGCCCGCGCTGGGGCGGCCCTGGTTCCTGCTGGACCAGCGCTGGCCGGTCTATGCCCCGCCGCTGTTCTTCTGGTGGTGGTACGAATTCGATGCCTACGCGCCCTCGGTGTTCGTGCGGGGGGCGCGGATCGGCGTTGCCGGCGTTATCCTGGCGGTGATCGTCGCGTTCGCGCTATCGATCTGGCGGGCGCGGGAACGGCGGCGGGTGGAAACCTACGGTTCCGCCCGCTGGGCCAGCCGGCAGGAGGTTGCCGGGGCCGGGCTGCTCGGCCCTGACGGACTGGTGCTGGGACGGTATCGCCGCGCCTACCTGCGCCATGACGGCCCCGACCATGTGCTGTGTTTCGCGCCGACGCGCAGCGGCAAGGGCGTCGGGCTGGTGATCCCGACCCTGCTGACCTGGCCCGGCTCGGCGATCGTCCATGACATCAAGGGCGAGAACTGGGAGCTGACGGCGGGTTTCCGTGCCACCTTCGGCCGCGTGCTGCTGTTTGACCCGACCAATCGGGCGTCCGCCGCCTACAATCCGCTGCTGGAGGTCCGGCCGGGCGAATACGAGGTCCGTGACGTCCAGAACATCGCCGACATCCTGGTCGATCCCGAGGGGGCGCTGGAGCGGCGCAACCATTGGGAGAAGACCTCCCATTCCCTGCTGGTCGGCGCGATCCTGCATGTCCTCTATGCCGAAGCGGACAAGACGCTGGCCGGGGTGGCCAAATTCCTGTCTGACCCGCAGCGCTCGATCGAAGCTACCCTGGCGGTGATGATGCGCACAAATCATCTCGGGACAAAGGGGCCGCATCCCGTCGTCGCCTCGGCGGCACGGGAATTGCTGAACAAGTCGGACAATGAGCGCTCCGGCGTGCTGTCCACCGCCATGTCGTTCCTCGGCCTCTATCGCGACCCTGTGGTCGCTCACGTCACAAGCCGCTGCGACTGGCGGATCGCGGACCTGGTTCAGGGCGACCGGCCTGCCTCACTCTACCTCGTCGTGCCGCCCTCGGACATCAGCCGGACCAAGCCGCTGATCCGGCTGGTGCTGAACCAGATCGGCCGCCGGCTGACCGAGGATCTCGACGCGGCGGGGAAGCGCCGGCGCCTGCTGTTGATGCTCGACGAATTTCCCGCTCTGGGGCGGCTGGATTTCTTCGAGAGCGCGCTGGCCTTCATGGCCGGCTACCGCATCCGGGCCTTCCTGATCGCCCAGTCGCTGAACCAGATCGAGAAGGCCTATGGCCCCAACAATGCGATCCTCGACAACTGCCATGTCCGGGTCAGCTTCGCGACCAATGACGAGCGGACTGCGAAACGGGTGTCCGACGCGCTCGGCACGGCGACCGAGCAGCGGGATGCTACGAATTACGCCGGCCACCGTCTCTCGCCCTGGCTGGGACACCTCATGGTCTCCCGCCAGGAGACGGCACGGGCCCTGTTGACGCCGGGCGAGGTGCAGCAGCTTCCCGACAATGAGGAACTGGTCATGCTCGCCGGCTGCCCGCCGATCCGCGCGCTCAAGGCTCGCTATTACGACGATCCGCGTTTCCGGGAGCGCATCCTGCCGCCGCCCGATCCCGCCGTCTGCGGGAAAGGGGAGGCCACTTGTGTCGCCGATGCCTGGGCGGGGGTCAGCGTGGCACCTGATCCGGTGGGCGCGTCAAACGAGGAACCCGCTTCCACACAGGGAACGACCAAGGGCGCCGACACCGACGGCGGGATCCGGCGCGAGCCGGACCTGCCGGAGCACGAGGATATCGCACCGGAGCGGCCTGACCCCGCCTGGGAATTCGATCTCCCTGACGACGAGCAGGACGCCGAGGCGCGCCGGACGGCGGAATGGCTCCGGACGCAGCGGGGTATCGCGCGCCAGGCCGGCATGGATCCGGCCGACGGGCTGGGCTTGTAGGGGGCCATCATGCAGAAGCGCAGCCGACGCCTGAACATCTATTTCGATCCGGACATCCTCAAGCAACTAGAAGCGCGCGCCGCGCGGCGGGATCTCTCGAAATCGGCGCTGGTCGAGACCGCCGTGCTGTCCTTCCTGACGGATGACGCCGCTGAACGGCAGGAGGCCGCGACGTCGCGGCGGCTGGACCGCATGTCGCGCCAGATCGCCGGACTGGAGGAGGACATCTCCATCCTGGCGGAGACCCTGACCCTGTTCATCCGCTTCTGGCTGACCAGCACCCCGCCGCTGCCGGAGAGCGCGCGGGCCTCGGCGCGGGCGATGGGGCTGGAGCGGTTCGAGGGGTTCCTGACCGCGCTGGAGCGGCGCCTGGCGACCGGCGACCGATTCCTGCGCGAGCGCTCGCGTGACATCGCCGCACGGCAGGGGGCAGCGGACAGCGACCCAACCGAATAGCTGTCCATGTCCTACCCGAACGCCGCATCCACCGAATTCGTTGTTGCGGGCCAATAAATCTGCCCCTTTCTAATCATCCCCGTCGTCGTCCGGAACCGCCGGACGATCCGAACGGACGGGGACGCGCATGCCGGTCACAGCAATCGAAAACAGTGTCAGGACACGCGGCATGGCCATGCTGCGGACGGCGATGGGGCCGGCTATCGCAACACACCTCGCCGATCCTTCCGTGGTCGAGGTGATGCTGAACCCGGACGGGCGGCTGTGGGTCGACCGTCTGTCCGAGGGGCTGGCGGACACGGGCGAAACGGTGAGTGCCCCCGACGCCGAGCGCGTCGTCCGTCTGGTGGCGCACCATGTCGGCGCCGAGGTGCATGAGAGCGCGCCGCGCGTATCGGCCGAGCTGCCGACCGGTGAGCGGTTCGAGGGTCTGCTACCTCCGGTTGTGGCTGCGCCGAGCTTTGCGATCCGCAAGCCCGCCGTCGCGGTGTTCACCCTCGATGATTACGTCGCCGCCCGGATCATGACGGAAGGCCAGGCGAAGTTCCTGCACCGGGCGGTCGCGGAGCGGCGGAACATCCTGGTCGCGGGCGGCACGTCGACTGGCAAGACCACCCTGGTCAACGCTCTACTCGCTGAGGTCGCCAAAACCGACGATCGGGTAGTGCTGATCGAGGACACCCGCGAATTGCAATGCGCGGCGCCCAACCTGGTGGCACTGCGTACCCGCGACGGCGTGGTGTCCCTCTCCGACCTCGTCCGTTCGGCGCTGCGCCTGCGGCCCGACCGAATTCCGATCGGCGAGGTGCGCGGCCCCGAGGCGCTCGACCTGCTCAAGGCGTGGGGCACCGGCCATCCCGGTGGCATCGGCACGCTGCATGCCGGCACCGCGATTGGCGCGCTACGCCGGCTCGAGCAACTGATCCAGGAAGTCGTGGTCACCGTGCCACGTGCCCTGATCGCCGAGACCATCGATGTGATCGCCGTGCTGTCCGGGCGGGGCAGCACCCGCCGCCTGTCCGAACTCGCCACGGTCGACGGGCGTGATCCCGCGACCGGCGATTATCGCATCCATCCAATCCAGACCGACGGAGAATCCCGATGATCCAGTACAGTCCCCGTGTGCGGCAGCACGTTGCTACGATCGCGTCCGCCGCTCTGCTGACGGTGGTGTTCGGTTCCAGTGCCTGGGCGTCGGGCTCCGGCATGCCGTGGGAGCAGCCGCTGACCCAGATCCTGGACTCGGTGCAGGGACCGGTGGCGAAGATCGTGTCGGTGATCATCATCACCGTGACCGGCCTGACCCTGGCCTTTGGCGAGACCTCGGGCGGATTCCGCCGGCTGATCCAGATCGTGTTCGGCCTGTCCATCGCCTTCGCGGCGTCGAGCTTCTTCCTGTCCTTCTTCTCCTTCGCCGGCGGGGCGCTGATCTGATGGCCGCCGGATATGAGGACGACGCGGTGCCGGGATTCCATGTCCCGGTGCATCGTTCGCTGACCGAGCCGATCCTGCTCGGTGGTGCCCCGCGCGCGGTGGCGATCGCCAACGGCACGCTGGCCGCCGCGATCGCGCTGGGCCTGCGGCTGTGGCTGATCGGGGCCGTCTTCTGGATCGTCGGGCACAGCCTGGCGGTGTGGGGGGCAAAGCGCGATCCGCTGTTCGTCGAGGTGGGACGGCGGCATCTCCGCTATCCCGCCTGGATGCGGGCATAGGGGAGGATCGGCGATGATGTCCCTTAGCGAATATCGCAACCGTGCGTCCCTGCTGGCCGATTTCCTGCCGTGGGCCGCGCTGGTCGAACGCGGCGTGGTACTGAACAAGGACGGTTCTTTCCAGCGCACAGCACATATCCGTGGTCCCGATCTCGACAGCGCCACCCCGGCCGAACTGGTCGGCGTCACCGGGCGGCTGAACAATGCGCTGCGCCGGCTTGGCTCCGGCTGGGCGGTGTTCGTCGAGGCGCAGCGCGTCCCGGCGACGCTCTATCCCGAGAGCGACTTTCCCGACGCGGCCAGCCAGATGGTCGATCTGGAGCGCCGTGAAGCGTTCGAGGATGAGGGCGCGCATTTCGAGAGTCGGTATTTCCTCACCCTGGTGTGGCTGCCGTCGGCGGAAACCTCCGGCCGGGCAGAGCGCCTGCTTTATGAGGGCATGGAGCGCGACGGCCCCGATCCGCACGGGCTGCTGCGCAATTTCATCGACCGCAGCGACCGGCTACTGGCGCTGCTGGAAGGCTTCATGCCCGAGGCGGGCTGGCTCGATGACGTCGGGACGCTGACCTATCTGCACAGTACCATTTCGACCCGGCAGCAGTGCGTCCGCGTGCCGGAAATCCCCATGCATTTGGATGCGCTGCTGGTGGACCAGCCGTTGGCGGGTGGGCTGGAACCGAAACTGGGCGCGGCCTACCTCAAGACCCTGACCATCACCGGGTTTCCGAGCCAGACCTTTCCGGGGATTCTCGATGACCTGAACCGGCTGGCTATGCCGTATCGCTGGTCGACGCGGGCGATCCTGCTCGACAAGACCGATGCCACCAAGGTGCTGACGAAGATCCGTCGCCAATGGTTTGCCAAGCGGAAATCGATCGCCGCCATCGTGCGCGAGGTGATGACCAACGAGGCGTCGGCGCTGGTGGACAATGATGCCGCCAACAAGGCGGCCGACGCCGATCTGGCGTTGCAGTCGCTCGGCGCGGACAATGTCGGGCAGGCGTATGTCACCGCGACGGTGACGGTCTGGGACGGCAGCGCTAGCATCGCGGCCGAAAAGCTGCGCCTGGTCGAGAAGATCATCCAGGGCCGCGACTTCACCTGCATGGCGGAAAACCTCAACGCCGTGGAAGCTTGGCTCGGTTCTCTTCCCGGCCATGTCTACGCCAATGTGCGTCAGCCGCCGGTCTCGAGTCTGAACCTGGCGCATATGGTCCCGCTCTCCGCCGTGTGGGCCGGGCCGGACCGCGATACCCACTTCCGTGCCCCGCCGTTGTTCTACGGCAAGACCGCCGGTGCCACGCCGTTCCGGTTTTCCCTGCATGTCGGCGATGTCGGCCACACCCTGATCGCCGGGCCGACCGGGGCCGGGAAATCCGTCCTGCTGGCGCTCATGGTGCTGCAGTTTCGCCGCTATCAGGGCGCGCAAATATTCGCCTTCGACTTCGGCGGCTCGCTGCGCGCCGCGACGCTGGCCATGGGCGGGGACTGGCACGACCTTGGTGGGAGATTGTCGGACAATACCGCTGATGGGGAAGGTGGTTTCCCCGCCGTCTCGCTCCAGCCGCTGGCGCAGATCGATGATCCCGACGAACGAGCCTGGGCGACGGAATGGCTCGGCCAGATTCTCGTGGGCGAGGGGACGGCGTTGACGCCGGAGGTAAAGGCGCATCTCTGGTCGGCGCTGAACTCGCTCGCGTCGTCGCCGTTCCATGAGCGCACCCTGTCGGGACTGGTCGCACTGCTGCAGTCCAACGCCCTGAAGCAGGCGCTGGCCCCCTATTGCCTCGGCGGCCCCCATGGCCGGTTGCTCGACGCGGATGCCGAGCGGCTGGGCGACGCGGAAATCGTGGTGTTCGAGACCGAGGGGCTGATCGGCTCCGGCGCTGCGTCCCCCGTGCTGTCCTATCTGTTCCATCGCATCGAGGGCTGTCTCGACGGGCGGCCGACCCTGCTGGTGATCGATGAGGGCTGGCTGGTGCTGGACGATGGCGATTTCGCCGGCCAACTCCGCGAATGGCTCAAGACCCTGCGCAAGAAGAATGCGTCGGTGATTTTTGCGACGCAGAGTCTGTCGGACATAGCTAACAGCCGGATCGCGCCGGCGGTGGTGGAAAGCTGTCCGACGCGGATCTTCCTGCCCAACGAACGGGCGATCGAGCCGCAGATCATGGCGCTTTATCGCGATTTCGGGCTGAACGACCGCCAGATCGGCATCATCGCCCGTGCCGCGTCGAAGCGGGAGTATTACTGCCAGACCCAGCGCGGCAACCGTCTGTTCGAGTTGGGGCTTGGCCCCGTGGCGCTGGCGCTGTGCGCGGCTTCGGGAAAGGACGATCACCGGCTGATCGACGAGGTACTGGCCGAGCATGGGCGGGACGGATTCCTGTCGGCCTGGTTCGCGGCGCGGGGTGTCACCTGGGCCGCCGACCTTCTCCGGGAAGGAGAAGTGCCATGAGGCGGATCCTGCTTCTTGGCGGCATCGTCAGCATATTGTCTCTTTCGGTCACCCCAGCCTACGCACAATGGGCGGTGTTCGACGGCGCCAATTTCGGCCAGAACGTGATGATCGCGGCGCGAGAACTCCAGCAGATCGATAACGAGATTTCCTCGCTCGCCAACCAGGCGAGGAATCTGGCATCCCTGCCATTGTCGACATTGTCCACGCTGCAATCGACGATTTCCCAGACAACGGCGCTTCTGAATCAGGCGCAGAACATCGCCTACAGCGTCCAGTCGGTCGAGCAGCAATACCAGCAGGCGTATACGTCGATTTCCGCGTCGATGTCGGATAGCGCCCTGTTCAGCCAGGCGCAGACCCGCTGGCAGAACGCGGTCAGCGGCTTCGAGGACGCGCTGAAGGCCCAGGCCCAGGTGGTGGGCAACATTCCCAGCGACAGCAGCGCCATGACCCAATTGGTTTCGGCCAGCCAGAGTTCGACGGGCGCGCTCCAGGCGGCCCAGGCCGGCAACCAGTTGCTCGCCCTGCAATCCCGTCAGCTCGCGGACGTGATCGCGGTTCTGTCCGCCAATGGCCGGGCGCAGCAGCTCCAGCAGGCACGGGAGGCGGTGGCCGAGGCGGAAGGCCAGGCGCAATACGCGCATTTCGTACAGCACGACGTCTACGTGCCCGGCGCCGTCTCCGTCTTCAACGACGGGAGCTGACGGTCATGGCGGACACAGGCATCACCAATGCAGGCGTCATCGACAATTTCCTGAACAGTTTCACCACGACGATCGATAGCGGTTTCGGTCTGGTGAAAAGTGATGTCGTGTCTCTGGCGGGCTCGCTGTCCGTCCTCGACATCGCGCTCGCCGGGCTGTTCTGGGCCTGGGCGGCAGACGAGGATATCATCCAGCGTCTGGTTAAGAAGACGCTCTATATCGGTTTCTTCGCGTTCGTGATCGACAATTTCGACGCGCTGTCCAAGAAGATCTTCGACAGTTTCGCCGCTCTTGGTCTGAAGGTCGGGGGCGGAAAACTGGCGCTTGGGGATTTCGTGCATCCCGGAAGGCTGGCGGCGACGGGATTTGACGCGGCCCAGCCGCTGCTGGACGCGATGCATCAGTTCCTCGACCCGATCCATTTCTTTACCGGCTTCGCCCAGATCGCGGTGTTCCTGATCTCCTGGTTCATCGTCATGGCGGCGTTCTTCGTGCTGGCCGTCCAGCTCTTCGTGGCGATCATCGAGTTCAAGCTCACCACGCTCGCGGGATTCATCCTGATCCCCTTCGCGCTGTTCAACCGCACGGCGTTTCTCGCCGAGAAGGTGCTGGGCAATGTGGTGTCGTCTGGCGTGAAGATCATGGTCTTCGCCGTGATCAGCGCCATCGCCTCCACGCTGTTCTCTCAGTTCACCACGTCCTATGGCGACAGCTTGCCGACGATTGGCCAGGCGCTCTCGGTGGTGCTCGCAGCCCTCGCCATGATCGGGCTCGCCATGTATGGCGGCAGCGTCGCCAACGGACTGATTTCCGGTGCCCCCCAGCTTGGCGCCGGGGCGGCGGCCGGGACCGGCATGGCGGTCGGCGCCATGGGCGCTGCGGCTGTTGCCGCCCCCGCCGCCCTGGTTTCCGGGGGCGCTGCCGCGCTTGGTGCGACCGCTGCTGCCGCACGCGGCGGGGCCGCGATCGCAGGGGCTGCCACGACGGCCTACAGCGCCGGAGCGGCGGGAGCGGGCGGCGCGGGAAGTGTGGCGGCCGGGATCGGCGGAATGGGCCGGGCTGTTGGTGGCGCTGCCATGAACGCGGCGAAGAGCAAGGTCGGCGCGGCGGCCTCGTCATTGAAGGAAAGCTACGCCGCCGGCGGACGCTGGGCCGCGAATGCGATGGGCGGGCGGTCCCGCGGTGGCGGCAATGGCGGCGGAGATGGCGGAAGCGGCGGTCCATCGGGTGGGGCTGGGTCTTCGGGACTGTCCGGTGATGGTGGTGGGCCCGCCGGCGGTGGTCCTGATGGTGGCGGTTCCGGTCCGTCCCCGGACGGCAAGCCGCCCCGCTGGGCGCGGCAAATGAAGCGTCACAATGCCGCGGCCCATGCGGCGGAAGCCGCCAATGTCATCCGCTCGGCCGACGGCGGCGGCGGAAGTTCCAGCATCGACCTTTCGGAGAAAGAATGATGGCGATGTTCCGTCGCTCGACCACAAATTATGGCATCTCGCCCGAGCCCGTCACGCCCTACCAGAAGGCGGCGCAGCTCTGGGACGAGCGCATTGGCTCCGCCCGCGTCCAGGCCCGCAGCTGGCGACTGATGGCCTTTGGTTCATTACTGCTGTCCGCCGGTCTCGGGGCCGCGCTGGTCTGGCAATCTGCGCGCGGTACCATCGTGCCCTGGGTGGTGCAGGTGGACAAATTGGGCGAGGCGCAAGTCGTCGCCCCGGCGACGTCCGGATATTTACCCACCGATCCGCAGATCGCCTGGTCTCTGGCACGCTTCATCGAGGACGTGCGCGGCTTGTCCTCCGACCCGGTGGTCGTCCGGCAGGATTGGCTGCGCGCTTATGACTTCACCACCGCCGCTGGTGCGGCCGCGCTGAACGACGAGGCCCGGCTCAACGATCCGTTTGCCCGGATCGGGCGTGAGCAGGTCGAGGTGGACGTCTCCTCGGTGATCCGCGCCTCGCCGGCGAGTTTTCGCATTGCCTGGACCGAGCGGCATTACCGCGACGGGGCCTACACGGGGACAGAACGCTGGACCGCGATCCTCTCGGTGCTGATCGCCGCGCCGCATGACGCCGACCGGCTGCGCCGCAACCCGCTCGGCGTCTTCGTTTCCGCCATCAACTGGTCGAAGGAGCTTGGACAATGATCCGCTCGATCTTCCGCGCGCTTCCGCTGATGCTGCTGGCGCTTGGCGGCTGCGCGTCCGCCTATCATCCACCCGCCATCCGCTACGATGACGCCGTGCGGGCGACGCGCCTGCCGGAGCCGCCGAAGCCGGTACAGGTGGTCGAAGTGCCACAGCCGCTACCGCTGCCCGGCCAGTTGAAGCCGCTGCCGTCGCGCCGGTCTTTCCGGCACACCCCGCCGTCCGAGGCCGCCGATCCGGCCGCGCGGGTGACCCAGGCCAATCTGGCGGCGCGGATCCAGCCGACGCGGGCCGGTTTCCTCAATGCCGTGCAGGTCTATCCCTATTCTCCCGGCGCGCTCTATCAGGTCTATGCCTCGCCCGGCGAGATCACCGACATCATGCTCCAGCCCGGCGAGAAGCTGGTCGGCAGCGGCCCGGTGGCGGCTGGCGATACGGTGCGCTGGATCATCGGCGATACCGAGAGCGGGGCAGGCGGCACAAAGCGCGTCCATATCCTGGTCAAGCCGACCCGGCCCGATCTGGTCACCAATTTGATCGTCAATACCGATCGCCGCACCTATTTGGCGGAACTGCGCTCCACCCCCGCCACCTACATGGCCTCGGTGTCGTGGGACTATCCCGAGGATGATCTGATCGCCCTGCACCGGCAGGATGACGCCGCCGAGGACGAAGCGCCCGTCGATACCGGACTGAACCTGAACGACCTCAATTTCCGCTATGTGATCCAGGACGTCAAAGGCAGCGTGCCGCCCTGGCAGCCGCTGCGGGTCTTCGATGACGGGCGCAAGGTCTATATCGCCTTTCCGTCTGGGATCGGGCAGGGCGAACTGCCGCCGCTCTTCGTTCTCGGCCCGGACGGCGGTCCGGCGCTGGTCAACTACCGTGTCCGGCAGAACTGGATGATCGTCGACCGGCTGTTCGCTGCGGCCGAGCTGCGCCTGGGCGACAAGCACAGCGAGCAGAGGGTGCGGATTGTCCGCACCGATGGGCGGCCGTCATGAGTGACGAGCCGTCGCGCGACGGACAACCGAAGTTGGTCGCGGCGCCGCCCGATTTGCGCCTGCGCGCCGATCGGCCGCGCGTGGTGCGGCTGTCCCGCCGTGTTGTCTGGTCGCTGGGAGGGGCGGGGGCGATCGCCGTGGCTTTCGCGCTGGGGTACGCCCTGCAGGCCAACCGCCACGTCTCATCGTCACCCGCCGATCAGGACACCGCCTCGCGACCTGCGGCGGCGGGATTGGAGGCCCTGCCGAAAGACTATACCGGTGTGACGAAGCTGGGACCGGCGTTGCCCGGTGATCTCGGCCGACCGATCCTCAACGCGCAGCAGCAGGGCAAGTCGATCCCGGTCAGCGCGATCGGCAACGACGACGCGCGCCGCGCCCAGCAGGAGATCGATGCCGCGATCGGCAGCAAGCTGTTCGTGCAGGTGGGGCAGGGGGATCGGCAAGGCAGTGGCACCGCCACCCCGATGATCGGGGCAGAGACTGGACCGGGAAACGTGGCCCGGTCGAACGATACCGACCCGCAGGCCGGTAACCGCGCCTTTCTGGCGCAGGCGGTCGATCACCGGACCGTCAGTTTGGAACGGATCGTGGCGCCGGCTTCGCCCTATATCCTCCAGGCGGGCACAATCATTGCCGGCGCGCTCAATACGGCGGTGAATTCCGGTCTGCCGGGGCAGCTTACCGGCCATGTCACCCAGAATGTCTATGACAGCCCGACCGGCCGCTATCTGCTGATTCCTCAGGGCAGCACGCTGGTCGGCCAGTACAGCAGTGCGATCGCCTTCGGGCAGGATCGCACGCTGGTCATCTGGACCCGGCTGATCCTTCCGGACGGGGAGTCCGTCGTGCTGGAGAACCTGCCGGGCGCCGACGCGATCGGCCAGGCCGGGCTCTCCGATCAGGTCGATCGGCACTGGGGCGAACTGTTCAAGGCGGCACTGGTGACCACCATGCTCAGCGTGGGGTCCGAGGCCGGGACGTCCTTCGGCGAGAACAATCTGATGCAGGCGATCCGTAGTGGGGCGTCGAACGGGTTCTCCATGGTCGGCAACCGGCTGATCGATCGCAGCCTGAACGTCCAGCCGACGCTGACCGACCGGCCCGGATTACCGTTCACCGTGCTGCTGAATCGAGACCTGGCGCTCAGATCCTGGCATGAGAGGGAGAGATGGCAATGGCGACCTTGAAGATCACCAGCGTGCCGGACGAGAAGCCCGTGAAGCTGACAGTGGATCTACCAGCCCGTGTCTTCCGGGATCTGAAGGCTTATGCTGATATCATTGCGATGTCAGGATCGGGTGGTGCGCGGGTGGATGAGGCCCACCTGGCCGTCCGCATGATCCAGCATTTCATGCTGGAGGATCGCGTCTTCCAGCGAGAGCGTCAGCGGAAGCCCGATGGCTGAGCAGGTCACTGATCGATCAAATGGTGCCATCAGGCTTATTGTTCCGAAATGCTTCCGACAGTTCGCGGATGATTTTCAGCAGGCTCTTCAGAGAGGGGTTGATGTTTTGTCGTGACCAGAGTGCGCAAAAGGTAACCAGGACTGGTGTCTCGCCGATTGGTCGAAAGGTCAGGCCCGGAAGGGCGATCCCGAGAGCTGCCTCGGTGGTCAGCGCGACCGCGCGTTTGCGCACCACCTCGGTCAGCAGCGTATCCCGTCCAAGGCGCAGGTGTTCGATATATCTGGGCTCTCCGGCCTGTCGCACCAATGGCAAAGCCAGATCCATCAGGTGGGGCCCGATACCATGAGATCGCACCAGGAACTCGCGATCGACGAGATCCTTCCAATGCAGGCGCGATTTGGCCGCGAGGGGATCGTCTTGATGCAAAGCCACGATTACCTGTTCGTCCCAGAGTGGGAGAGCGTCCAGGACGTCGTGAGGGAGGCGCTCCGTCATTGCCCGGCATGGTAAGAAGGCAATATCCAGCTTTCGACGTCGCACGCATTTCAGCACGTCGCTATCGTCAGTCTCCATGAGGGTGAGGCGGATATCCGGCAGAACTGCTTCAAACCGTCGCAGAATGGCCGCCAACGGGCCAGCAGCGGCGGCGGACTGAAGACCAACGCGGATTGCCGGGCGATGAATCTCGATCGGAGCGCCGGAAATTTCGAGAGATTTTCCGATCAGATCGATGGCATCCGAGATGAATTCAAGAAAGATCCTTCCATGCGCCGTTAACCGGACGCTTTGCTGCCGTTCGAAGAGGGGGAAGCCGATCGCGTCTTCGAGTAAAGCGACCCGGTTGCTGACGGCGGACTGGGCGATACCGAGCGTGTCGGCCGCCTTGTGAAAGCTGAGCTGCTCGGAAACGACGAGAGCCTGGGACAATGAAACGAGCGATAGACGGCCGCTTGCAAGATATTTGTATAGTGTCGATTGATCAACCATGTTCTGTTTTTACCGTGTGTCTATTTTGACATCTTGGAATTCGACCCTGAAGCATTTCCCTTGAAGTATTTGTAAATCAATATCGAGGTGTGGACTGTCGTACACCAGAAATCACCCGTTGGTGACTTCACTCAAGATAGGGCGTTATCTTTCTGGAGTGGTGGACAAGGAATTGTATCGGATAACGCCCGTGCGAAAGCACCGGTCATGTCGCTTGGCAAAAACAACCCGCAGCGCGCATGACGCATGCAGGTGGTATCAATCCACATGATTTATATCCTTGGTTGATTGTCCTGCCACCTCCGTTGCCGTATAACCGGCCGACTTGCGTAATGGCATCCAGATGTCAGACGGATACCGAAGTGACCTCGCTCAAGCAGGGTGACACCCAAAGCGTCCTCGAACCGGGATATGGCTCGGCTGAGAGTCGATGCTTTTAAACCGACACGTTTAGCCTCGAGAGAAAAGCTTCCTACTTCGGCAACCGTTAGAAAATACCTGAGTTCAAAAATCTTCATTCGTTGTTGAACCTGGAATATTACGCTCCCATCGAACGTCTATGTGTAGAAAGGCCCGTCCAAAGAGATGAGTGGTGAGACTTGGGGCAAATGCGTCGACCTCGATAGTCCGGCCTTGAAGCCTTGGGGATCTTCATTACCGTCCCAACAGGGAATGACCAACCCCAGCCCAATCAACCGTCCTGACCCGCCCGGCCGGACTATCCAGCGAGCTGCAGCACCTGCGTCGTGTGCTCCCTGATGCGAACACAGAGTTCGGGACACTCGGTGAGTTTCGCTCCGAAGGAAGGCACGATCTCCTTTAGCTTCGGCGTCCATTGTGCAAGGTATTGCGGAAAACATTTCTGCAAGACGCTGAGCATGATGGGCGCCGCCGTCGACGCGCCAGGCGACGCACCCAGCAGGGCCGCAACCGTGCCGCCGGCATCCGTGACTACTTCCGTGCCGAATTGCAGGACTCCCCCGTGCTTTTCATCCTTCTTGATGATTTGGACACGCTGATCCGCGATGATGAGTTCCCAGTCCTCTGCTCGGGCGGTCGGCACGAACTCCCGCAGCGCCGCAATCCGGTCGTTGTTGGACTGGAACACCTGCTGGATCAGGTATTTTGTGAGCGGCACGTTGTCCCGCGCAGCCGCGAGCATCGGACCGAGATTGCTGCTGTTGACGGAGGCCGGTAGGTCCCAGACCGACCCGTGCTTGAGAAACTTGGTCGAGAATCCGGCATAGGGGCCAAACAGCAGCCCCTGCTGATTGTCGATGACGCGCGTGTCCAGATGCGGGACGGACATAGGTGGCGCGCCGACCGATGCTTTGCCATAGACCTTGGCGTGGTGGCGGGCGACCACATCCGGGTTAGTGCAGCGCAGGAACTGGCCGCTGACCGGAAAACCGCCGACGCCCTTCGATTCAGGGATACCAGTTTTTTGCAGCAGCGGGAGCGCCCCGCCGCCCGCACCGATGAAGAGGAAGCGCCCTTTCACCGTGCTTGTGTTGTTGCTGACCTTATCCCGAACGGAAACATTCCATCCGCCGTCATAGGGTTTGAGATCTTCGATCTCATGGCGCAGATAGAGGTCGAAGCCGGGGCCAGAGGACAGGAACTTTACCAACAGGCGCGTGAGGGCGCCGAAATTCACGTCCGTTCCGGATTCGGAATAGGTGGCAGCCAGTGGTGTTCCGGAGGCCCGGTCTTCCATGACCAACGGCATCCACCGCGCGAGCTGCGTCGTATCGGTCGAATACTGCATCCCGGCGAACAGCGGATGTCCCGCCAGGGCGTCGTAGCGGCGACGCAGGTAATCGACATTGCTCGCGCCCCACACAAAGCTCATGTGCGGGATTGGTCGGATGAAGTCACGGGGCGAGGCAATGCAACCTGTCTCCACCAGGTAGGACCAGAACTGGCGCGAGACCTGGAACGCCTCGTTGACGCTGATGGCCTTGGTGATGTCGATGCTGCCGTTCGCCGCTTCGGGCGTGTAGTTCAGTTCGCATAGTGCAGAGTGGCCAGTGCCTGCATTGTGCCAGGCGTTGGAGCTTTCCATCGCAACCGCGTCCAGCCGTCCGTACAGCCCGATCGTCCATTCCGGCTGCAGCAGCTTCAGGAAAGCTCCAAGCGTGGCGCTCATGATGCCTCCACCGATCAGGATCACGTCATAGACAGAGTCAGGAGCAGAAGTACCTGCGGTCATCGCATGCTCCAGCACGGCATCGACCACTGTTTCACACCCTGTGGGTTGAGCCACCACGATGCAGGTTCCAAGTCATTCAAAGTGCTTTTAAGAGAGGCGCGTGAATTGAATTCAATCGGAATGTTATTGTTGTACACAGAGTGTTTCCTGGTAAGGCCATCAAGACTAAGAGGCACGGAAAATTACATGCGTTGAGAGGCCGCTCCGAGCTATAGAACGACGCCACACGATCATACATGAAGGAGACAATCGACTGTCGCGGAGGCCTTACGAGCGAGCCTCCACTCGGAGCCAACCTTACCAGCGGCACCGTTCCGAGCTCGGCCTAGTCGGCTCCGGCACCGACCATGCCGGCGCCGGTATCGAATGCATGACGCTCAGGCAGCTTTGGTCATCCCGCGCAGCACATACTGAAGGATGCCACCATGCCGGTAATACTCGACCTCGTCCAGCGTATCGACGCGGCAGAGCAGGGGCACGTCCTGCGTCGCGCCATCGGCGCGGGTGATGGTCATGGTCAGGGTCATGCGCGGGGTGATCGCGTCCAGGCCCTCGATGTCGATGGTCTCATCGCCCTTCAGGTTCAGCGTCTTGCGCGTCACGCCTTCCTTGAACAGCAGCGGCAGGACGCCCATGCCGACCAGGTTGGAACGATGGATGCGCTCGAAGCTCTCGGCGATGACGGCGCGGATGCCCAGAAGAAGCGTGCCCTTCGCGGCCCAGTCGCGCGAGGAGCCCATGCCGTATTCCTTGCCGCCGAAGACGACGAGCGGCGTGCCCTCTTCCTTGTATTTCATCGCGACGTCATAGATCGAGCCCTCGGCCCCATCCGGATAATGCCTGGACAGGCCGCCTTCCGTGCCCGGCAGCATCTCGTTCTTGATGCGGATGTTGGCGAAGGTGCCGCGCACCATGATCCGGTCGTTACCGCGCCGCGAGCCATAGGAATTGAAATCCTTCGCCGCGACCTGGTGCTCCGAGAGATACAGACCCGCGGGCGCGGTCTTCTTGATCGCGCCGGCCGGGGAGATGTGGTCGGTGGTGATGTTGTCACCCAGCAGGGCCAGCACCCGCGCGCCGACGATATCGCCCTTGGACACCGGCTCCGGCGTGATGTCCTGGAAATAAGGTGGGTTCTGGACGTAGGTGGAGGCGGGATCCCATTTGTAGGTCTCCGACCCGGTCGCGACCTTCAGCGCCTGCCATTCCTTGGTGCCGAGCGTGATCTTGCTGTAGCGGTCGATGAATTCCTCGCGGGAGATGGAGGAACCCATCAGGTCCGCGATCTCCTTGTTGGTCGGCCAGATATCCTTCAGATAGACCGGCTTGCCGTCCTTGGACGTTCCCAGCGGCGTGGTCGTGATGTCCTCGCGCATCGTGCCGAGCAGCGAATAGGCCACCACCAGCGGGGGGCTCGCGAGATAGTTCGCGCGCACGTTGGGCGAGATGCGGCCCTCGAAATTGCGGTTGCCGGACAGGACCGAAACCGCGACGAGCTTGTTGTTCTCGATCGCATCCACGATGGTGTCGGCCAGCGGGCCGGAATTGCCGATGCAGGTCGTGCAGCCATAACCGACCGTGTTGAAGCCCAGCGCATCGAGATCTTCGCTGAGCTTGGCGCGGTCGAGATAATCCGTCACCACCTGCGAGCCTGGCGCGAGCGACGTCTTCACCCACGGCTTGGGCTTCAGCCCCAACGCGCGCGCCTTGCGGGCGACCAGACCGGCCGCGATCAGCACCGCCGGGTTCGAGGTATTGGTGCACGACGTGATCGCCGCGATCACCACATCGCCATGGCCGATCTCGTAATTCGTGCCGGCAACGGGCACCTTCTTGTGCGCGTCGTTCGCGGGCACGCCCAGCCCCCCGGTGAGTTCCGTCTCGAAGGCACTCGTCGCGTCCTTGAGCGACACGCGGTCCTGCGGGCGCTTCGGGCCGGCGAGCGAGGGGACGACGGTGCTCAGGTCCAGTTCCAGCGTGTCAGTGAAGATCGGGTCGGCCATGTCCGGCGTGCGGAACATGCCCTGCGCCTTGAGGTAGTCTTCCGTCAGCTTGATGCGATGCTCTTCGCGGCCGGTCTGGCGGAGATAGTCCAGCGTCAGCGCGTCGACGGGGAAGAAGCCGCAGGTCGCGCCATATTCGGGGGCCATGTTGGCGATGGTCGCACGGTCGGCGACCGGCAGGTGGTCGAGCGCGGGGCCGAAGAACTCGACGAACTTGCCGACCACGCCCTTCTTGCGCAGCATCTGGGTGACGGTCAGCACCAGGTCGGTCGCGGTCGCGCCCTCCGGCAGCTTGCCGGTCAGCTTGAAGCCGATGACGTCGGGGATCAGCATGGCGATCGGCTGGCCGAGCATCGCGGCCTCGGCCTCGATGCCGCCCACGCCCCAGCCCAGCACGCCCATGCCGTTGACCATGGTGGTGTGGCTGTCGGTGCCATATAGCGTATCGGGATAGGCGTAGTCCTTGCCGTCCACCTTAGCGGTCCACACGGCCTGGGCGATATATTCCAGATTGACCTGATGGCAGATGCCGGCACCCGGCGGCACGACGGAGAAATTCTCGAACGCTTCCTGGCCCCAGCGCAGGAAGGCGTAGCGCTCGCCGTTGCGTTCGAATTCGATGGTGACGTTCTTCTGCAGCGCGTCCGGCGTGCCGGAGACGTCGACCATGACCGAATGGTCGATCACGAGATTGACCGGCACCAGCGGGTTGACCTTCTGCGGGTCGCCCTTGAGCTTGAGAATGCCGTCGCGCATGGCGGCAAGGTCGACCACGGCGGGGACGCCGGTGAAATCCTGCATCAGGATGCGTGCGGGCTTGAACGGCACTTCCTGCGTACTGGAGCCCTGGGCGAGCCAGCCCGCGATCGCCTTCGCGTCCTCTGTGCTGTAGGAGTGCCCGTCTTCGAAGCGCAGCACGTTTTCCAGCAGGACCTTCAGGCTGACCGGAAGGCGGCTGACATCGCCAATGTGTTTTTCGGCCTCGGGGATGGAGAAGTAATGATAGGTCTTGCCGTCAATATCGAGCGTGCTGCCCGTATTGAGCGAATCGTGGCCAACTGACTTCATGACATGTCCTCCGATACTTTCATCTTCGCGCCCTCTCGCTGATCGAGCGGCACGAACTCACGCACCGGCGCACCGGTGTAAAGCTGACGGGGCCGACCGATGCGCTGGCCCGGCTCCTCGATCATTTCCTTCCACTGCGCAATCCAGCCCGCCGTGCGGGCAACCGCGAACAGGACGGTGAACATGCTGGTGGGAATACCCATCGCCTTGAGGATGATGCCCGAGTAGAAATCCACGTTCGGGTAAAGCTTGCGCTGGACGAAATACTCATCCTCGATCGCGATCCGTTCCAACTCGACCGCGAGCTCTAGCAGCGGATCGTCCGTGATCCCGAGCTCGCCCAGCACCTCATGGCAGGTCGCCTGCATGATCTTGGCGCGCGGATCGAAATTCTTGTAGACGCGGTGGCCGAACCCCATCAGACGCACGCCGCTGGTCTTGTCCTTCACCTTTTCGATGAAGGCCGGGATGTTATCCTTATGCCCGATGTCCGCGAGCATTGTCAGCACCGCTTCGTTGGCGCCACCGTGCGCGGGTCCCCACAGCGCAGCGATGCCGGCCGCGATGCAGGCAAACGGGTTCGCCCCGGTGGAACCGGCAAGTCGGACTGTGGACGTGGACGCATTCTGTTCGTGATCGGCATGCAGGATCAGGATCCGGTCCATCGCGCGCGCCAGAATGGGGCTGACAACGTAAGGCTCGCTCGGACGGGCGAACATCATGGACAGGAAATTCTCCGCATACGTCAAATCATTACGCGGATAAACGAACGGCTCGCCCTGCGTGTATTTATAGGCCCAGGCCGCAATGGTCGGGATCTTCGCGATCAACCGCACCGCCGACAGATCGCGGCTGGCTGCGTTCGAGATGTCGATACCATCATGATAGAACGCCGAAAGCGCACCGACCGTGCCGCAAATGATCGCCATCGGATGCGCATCGCGGCGGAAGCCGTTGAAGAAATTGCGGATCTGTTCGTGCAGAAGCGTATGCGTCGTCAGCGTCTTGACGAACTCGTCGTTCTGCCTGCGCGTCGGCAGCTCCCCGTACAGCAGCAAATAGGCAATTTCGGGAAATGTCGCCCCCTCGGCCAGCCCCGCGATCGGATACCCACGATGCAGAAGCACGCCTTCGTCACCATCGATGAAGGTGATCTTGCTTTCACATGACGCCGTCTCGCCGTAGCCGGGATCGAAGGTAAAAACTCCGAGCTGGCCCACAATCTTGCGGATATCTGCGACGTCAGGGCCAAGGGTTCCCGAGAGGAGCGGCAGTTCCGCCGTCTTGCCGTCAAGCGTAATGGTTGCGGACTTGCCTGCTGCACTCATAAAGCGATCTTCCTACTGATCGGTGACCACATGCCACGCGGGGGGCACCGACGGACTCGAATATTTCTAATAATTCAGGGCTTCCGGTCGCAGTATCAGGCCGCACGGGCCAGCTTCGCTGCCATGGCCGCGCGACACTCGATTTCCCTCGTGTCCGGAACCCCGGTGGGCACGAGCCAGGACCCGCCGACACAGCGCACGAATGGCAGGGCCAGCCACTCCGGTGCACGTGCGTGATCGATGCCGCCGGTGGGGCAGAAGCGGACGTTGCCGAACGGCGCCGACAGCGCCTTGAGCGCCTTGATTCCACCTGCGGCCTCCGCCGGGAAAAACTTGAAGCGATCAAGCCCCAGATCCAGACCCCGCATGATGTCACCGGCGTTGGCGACACCCGGCAGGAACGGAATGCGCCGCGCGACGGCCGCCTTGCCGAGTCCGTCGGTCAAGCCCGGGCTGACGATGAATTCGGCGCCGGCCAGGATGCTGGACTCAAGATCCGCTTCGTTCAGAACCGTTCCGGCGCCGACGACGGCGCCTTCGACCTTCGCCATCTCGGCGATGACGTCCAAAGCGGCCGGAGTGCGCAGCGTGACCTCCAGCACCCGCAGGCCGCCGGCCACAAGCGCTTTGGCGATCGGGTGGGCGTGAGCGACATCGTGCACGACCAGAACCGGGATCACCGGCGAGAGGCCCATGATGCGATCAATTTCGGACATATCTCGGTCTTTCCGTATTGTGGGCGCGCGTCAGACGGCCTGATGTTCCATCGCCGCGAGCATCGCTGACGCGCCGCGTTCCGCGCTATCGGCGCCAAGGCGCATGAAAGTAAACAGCTCCCGGCCTGTGCCTTCTTCCGATCCGGGTTGCGCCCGTATTTCGCGTGCCGCCCATTCAACAGGGTCAACCAGCGCCTCGATGGTGCCGTCCTGCGCGCTCAGCCGGATCATGTCGCCGTCGTGCACGCGAGCCAGCGGGCCGGAGGGTAAGGCTTCGGGGGTCAGATGAATCACCGCCGGGACCTTACCACTAGCCCCCGACATGCGTCCATCAGTCACCAGGGCCACGCGGTAGCCCCGATCCTGGAGGATGCCCAGGGACGGCGTGAGTTTATGCAACTCGGGCATGCCGTTTGCGGCCGGCCCCTGGAAGCGAACGACGACGACGACATCACGATCGAGTTTGCCGGCGCGGAAAGCCTCCAATACCTCTTCCTGATCGTCGAACACGGCCGCCGGCGCTTCAATGGTCCAGCGATCCGGGGAGACGGCGCTGGTCTTGAAAATGCCCCGCCCGAGATTGCCCTGAACCAGACGCATGCCACCGTCGGTGCGGAATGGATCGGACGCCGGGCGCAGGATGGTGTCATCTCCCGAGACGCTCTGCCTGTCTCCCCACACGAGGTGATCGTCACGCAGGGCCGGCGTGCGGGTATAATCCGCAAATCCGCCAGCGGCCACCGTTAGGATATCGTCGTGCAGCAGCCCGGTATCGAGCAAGGTCGCAATCACGAAACCCATGCCGCCCGCGGCATGAAAACCATTCACGTCGGCCGCCCCGTTTGGATAGACCCGCGTGAGGAGCGGTACGGCGGCCGACAGCCGATCCAGATCTTCCCAGTCGATCACGATTCCCGCCGCTCGGGCGATCGCAGGCAAATGGATTGCAAGATTCGTCGAGCCCCCCGTCGCCAGCAGGCCCACCGCGGCATTGACGATCGCCCTTTCGTCGATGCAGCGACCCAGCGGCCGGTAGTCATCGCCGGCCATTCCGATTGCCAGGACGCGATGCACCGCTTCGCGTGTAAGTGCCTGGCGCAGCTTGGTATTCGGGGTAACGAAGGCCGCACCGGGGACGTGCAGGCCCATCACCTCCATCATCATCTGGTTGGTGTTCGCCGTGCCGTAGAACGTGCAGGTGCCGGCGCTGTGATAGGAGGCCGCTTCCGCGTCCAGAAGCTCGTCTCGACCGACTTTTCCTTCGGTGTAGAGTTGACGAACCTGCTGCTTCGTCTTGTTCGGCAGACCGGACGGCATCGGGCCCGCCGGCACCAGCACGGTAGGCAGATGGCCGAAACGAAGCGCGCCCATCAGCAGCCCGGGCACGATCTTGTCGCAGATGCCGAGCAGCGCCACCCCTTCGAACATGCCGTGACTCAGGGCGACCGCCGTCGACAAAGCGATCGTATCGCGGCTGAAGAGCGAAAGCTCCATCCCGGGTTGGCCCTGGGTCACCCCATCGCACATGGCGGGCACGCAGCCCGCAACCTGGGCAGTCGCGCCCTCCTCGCGCGCGAACAGACGAATCTGGTCAGGATACCGCGCGTAGGGCTGATGCGCGGAGAGCATGTCGTTATAGGCGCTGACGATGCCGATATTCATGGCGGCGCCTGACCGGATCGCGGTTTTGTCCTCGCCGGATGCCGCGAAGGCGTGGGCAAGGTTGCCACAGGCCAGGCGCGGGCGGCTCACCCCACGGTCTTGCTGGCGGGTGATCAGGTCCAGATAGCGGCGACGGGTCGGTGCGGAGCGGCGAATGATGCGTTCCGTCACCTCGGCAAGAACGGAATTCAACCGCATCGGAAACGGTCGCATGTGTGGTCAGATATCTGGTTCAGGTAAAACACCGTCGATACTCCTGGATGAAAACGCCATGGTTCATGGCAATCTTTTGCAGTTGTGAGCCTCTCGGCGAGGCGATTTCACATTTTCCGCTCCAACTGCAGCTTCTTGATTTCCGCGATCGCTTTGGCGGGGTTCAGGCCCTTGGGGCAGGTCTGGGTGCAGTTCATGATCGTCCGGCAGGCATACAGCTTCAGCGGATCTTCCAGCGCGTCCAGCCGGTCGCCAGCATGTTCGTCGCGGCTGTCCGCGATCCAGCGATAGGCTGCAAGCAGGGTAGCCGGCCCCAGATAGCGGTCGCCGTTCCACCAGTAGGATGGACAGGACGTCGTGCAGCAGAAACACAGAATGCACTCCCACATACCGTCCAGCTTCGCGCGTTCCTCGATGCTCTGCTTGCGCTCCGCGTCCGGCGGGGGGGCGGTGTCGGACTGCAGCCACGGTTCGATGGAGCGGAACTGCGCATAAGCGCCGCTGAGATCAGGCACCAGATCCTTGACCACCGGCATGTGTGGCAACGGGGAGATCGCGACGGCCTTTTTCACCTCCGCGATGGGCTTGAGGCACGCCAGCGTGTTCTCGCCGTCGATGTTCATCGCGCAGGAGCCGCAAATGCCTTCGCGGCAGGAGCGGCGAAAGGTCAGCGTGGGATCCACGTCGTTCTTGATGTAAATCAGCGCGTCCAGCACCATGGGGCCAATCTTGTCGAGATCCAGCTCATAGGTGTCGATGGCGGGATTGGCACCGTCATCGGGGCTCCACCGATAGACGCGGAAGGATTTGACGTTCGCGGCCCCGACGGGGGCCGGAAAGACCTTGCCTTTGCCCACCGTGCTGTTCTTGGGCAGTCTGAATTCGACCATTCGCCTCGTCCCTGTTCTGCCGGTTCTTTTTAGTACACGCGCTTTTTGGGCGGGAAGACCTGAACCTCGTTGGTCAGCGTCTGCATGCGCACCGGACGGTAGCTGAGTGTTACGCCGCCTTTTGCATCCAGGGTGGCGACCGTGTGCTTCATCCATTCGTGATCGTCGCGCTCGGGGTAATCATCATGCGCATGCGCACCCCGGCTTTCATGGCGGGCGAAGGCGCCTTCCATCGTCACCGTCGCGTTGGCGATCAGATTGTCGAACTCAAGCGCTTCCATCAAATCGCTGTTCCAGATCAGCGAACGGTCCGAGACGCTCATGTCGCCAAGGCCAGACCAGAGAGTGCGGATCTTGCCGCAGCCTTCCTCAAGGCTGTTGGAGGTGCGGAACACGGCGGCGTGCGACTGCATCGTGCGCTGGAGGCGGTCGCGCATCTGGGCCACGCGTGTGCCGCCCTTCGCGTGGCGCAGAAGATCCAGCCGGTCCAGCGCCTTTTCGCCAGCCCTCGCCGGCAGTGGGGCGATGGCTTCGTCGGGGTTGATGATCTCGGCCGCGCGTTTGGCTGCCGCGCGTCCGAACACCACTAGATCCAGCAGCGAGTTCGTGCCCAACCGGTTTGCGCCATGGACCGACACGCAGGCGGCTTCGCCCACCGCCATCAGACCGGGCACGACGGCATCTACTTTGTCGGCCGTCGGGCGAATGACCTCGCCGTGGTAGTTCGTTGGGATGCCGCCCATGTTGTAATGCACGGTCGGCAGCACGGGCACGGGCTCTTTCGTCACGTCCACGCCCGCGAACACACGCGCGGTTTCCGAAATGCCGGGCAGGCGCTCATGCAGCAGGTCCGCGCCGAGATGCTCCAGATGCATCATGATGTGGTCCTTGTTCGGACCGCAGCCTCGCCCTTCGTTGATTTCGATCGTCATGGAGCGCGAGACGACATCGCGCGACGCCAGATCCTTGGCTGTGGGCGCGTAGCGTTCCATGAAGCGCTCCCCCTCGGCGTTCGTCAGATACCCGCCTTCGCCACGGCATCCTTCCGTCAGCAGGCAGCCCGCAGGGAAAATGCCGGTCGGATGGAACTGCACGAACTCCATGTCCTGCGTGGGGATGCCCGCGCGCATCGCCATGCCGCCGCCGTCGCCAGTGCAGGTGTGCGCTGATGTGCAGGACTGGTACGCACGGCCATAGCCGCCGGTGGCGAGCACGACCGTCTTTGCGCGGAAGCGATGCATCACGCCGTCCTCCAGACACCACGCGATGACGCCGCGACAGGCGCCCTCGTCGTCCATGATGAGGTCGATGGCGAAATACTCGACGAAGAATTCGACATCATGCTTCAGGCACTGCTGGTACAGCGTGTGCAGGATGGCGTGGCCGGTGCGGTCGGCCGCGGCGCAGGCGCGAGGAACCGGGGCCTCGCCGAAATTGCGCATATGGCCGCCGAACGGACGCTGGTAGATGCGGCCGTCCTCGGTGCGCGAAAACGGAACGCCCAGATGTTCCAGTTCCTGCACGGCGGGGACCGCCTCGCGGCACATATATTCGATGGCGTCCTGGTCGCCGAGCCAGTCCGACCCCTTCACCGTGTCGTACATGTGCCAGCGCCAATTATCCTCGGACATGTTGCCGAGTGAGGCGCCGATGCCGCCCTGGGCCGCGACGGTATGGCTGCGCGTGGGAAAGACCTTGGTGACGCAGGCGGTCTTCAGCCCTGCGGCCCCCATGCCCAATGTCGCGCGCAGGCCGGAGCCGCCCGCGCCGACGACGACTACGTCATAGGCGTGATCGACGATCCGGTAAGCGCCGGAGGAAGGGAGTGAAATCGCGTTCATGTCTGCAACGTTTCCCGAAGCTCATCCGGCCCTGTCTGTCGTGGCCGGATTGTCGATGCCCGGGACCGTCCGGGCAGACCCTGGATCTTGTTCCGGCTCATGCCGCGTTGTTTTGCCGGGTTGCCGCCAGCATGAGTCGCAGCACGGCAATCACCGCGAACAGGCCGAGCGCAAACGTCGCGCCCTTCATCAGCAGGCGGACCGGCAGATGTGCCTTGCCGTGCACGTAGTCGTCGATGATGACTTCGAGGCCAAGCTGCATGTGATGGAAGGTCAGCACCAGAAGCGCGATCAGCAGCGTCGCGTTGACCGGCTTGCCACCCCATTCGACCACTTTCGCATGTTCGGCGCCGGCTAGGCGGAAGATCTGCAGGACGAACCAACCCGACAGCGGCACAAGGGCGATGGCTGTCATGCGTTCGACCCACCAGTGCGTGACGCCGCTGCCGCCCGCGCCCAAGCCACGTGCGCGCGACAATTGCGAGCGCATCACGCTGACATGGGGTTTTGACTGTGCGTTCATGTCAGTGCTCCTTCTTGCGGCAGCAGGTCACGCCGAAGATGGCCGCCAGTAGTGCCGCGGTCACGCCCAGCGTGATCGCCACGGTTTTCACGCCATCCTTGTTGATTTGCTGTTTTTCGAAGCGTCGGCCCGAATCCCAGATCAGATGTCGGATGCCGGCGATGACATGATACACAAGGGCCAGAACCCATCCCGCGAGTGCGGCCTGGCCGAGCGGATTGCCCGTGACCTTGCGGGCTTTTGCGAAGGATTGGGGACCGCTTGCCGCAGCCGAGAGCCAAAGCACACCAAGTGCCACTCCGCCTGCCGACGCGACGCCCGCCGCACGGTTCGCGATCGAAAGGAACATCGACAGGCGGAATCGATAAACCTGAAGGTGTGGGGACATCGGGCGCCGGATCAGCGTCCCGTCGCTTTTGTGCCCGACATAGAGCGCTTCACGGACATCCTGCATGATCGTCTCGCTGTTCATCCTCGTTTTGGTCTCGGTTTGTTCGTCACGCCGTGTTTGCAGATGTCTATGGATCTGGGAATCAAAAATGAGCCGATTGGACACAACGTCGCCTAAGTGGAAATTTTAGTGAGCAAAAAGTTTCTCCTCTGTGAGCCCCTGGGCGACATTGTCGTCGAAACATCGCACGCCAAATCAACTGACAATTCGAATCACAATTGTGCAGTTGGAGAGAGCGTGCGCTATTAAAACTCTTTGGGAATCAAGACAACCAGTAGGCTGGGCACGCGAACGTTTCCAATGGACGTTGTAGCCTCGTGACATCCTGTTGTATGCCCAGCCTGCGAAGTAATATAGCTCAGACGAATTCAGTTCTGGAGGTGGTTGACGGCCAATTTTTGGCCTTCAAGCTTCCTTCTACATCGTGGCGCAAAGTCAGCCTTGCCAGTGGCGGATTATCGAGCGAGGAGAATGGACCACCGGAAACATCGTTCGCACGCATGTAGTCGTCTTCCTTGGACGACTGCGCTGTGGTCGTTGGCTGCCGGACGCAGGAGCTTATCCATCAGCTGAAGCACAGGAAGGTCATGTAAAAATCACCGACCTATCGGCAGGAAGGCTATCGAGAAGTGTCTGTCTGATCGAGATACGCGACCGGCGCAGACAATAGACGATTATAACGCGCCATTGCGTGAGGCTTGTAGGGGCGGCCACCCATGTAGAGTTTTGGGAGTCCGGCCAGAGCCATCTGCCTCATGGGAGACTCTGTGCGATGCGTCTGACCAATATAGGCCTGACTAACAGGGCGCTTGAGAGTGTGATTGCGGCGTCGAACACGCAAAGGGCAGTCGGAACTCCCACGCAATCTGCCAAGACGCCACCTGCGATCACCGGAATGCTAAATCCGAAGTAGGCGAACAAAAAATACCCGGAATTCGCACGCGCCCGATCGGAGTCCGCTGATGCGACAGCGATCGCAGACAGTCCTCCAAGATAGGTGAACCCATAACAGCAAGAACCCGCGACCATCGCGCCCACGAGCAGCAATGCCAGGGACGACGAAATCGCTCCGGCCACCAGCAACGTGAAGCCCAAAGGGGTCAGCATCAATCCTATGAGCATCGACATTCTTGGAGACAGTCGGCGGGCCACGGGCTGGAATATTAGCCCGGTTGAAATAATTAGAAATGTTGAAAATCCGGCCCAAACACCATGTCCATACGACGTCAAGACGACAGGGACCAAGGCAATTACCGTGCCCGATACAGACCATGAGATGAGTATAGCCACGCAATAGACCGTAGTGCCACGAAGAATAACCGGCGAACGAAATCAAACGGTCGATCGGACACGAACCCGTTCGTGAATGACTGACATCCATATTAGACCGCAGCAGGCGAGCACTATGTAGCCACCATAGGTGGCAGGAAGCAGGGTTCCTGGAAATGCAAGTAAATAGAGACTGGTCGCAAGTGCGCCCGAGCCGAAACCGAGGGATGTTGCTGCCGCGACGATCCTTGCCGCCGCCTCAGGTGGCTTGGAATGTCCGTTCATTAATTCGGCCATGAATGCCGTTCCAGCGCTGGCCATGAGACCTGTCGCTGCGCCGCACAGCATACGCGCGGCGGCTACGGCTTCGAGCCCAGGCCAGATGATTGGGAACGAAGTTGCCACTGCCGCCAACATTATGGCTATCATAAGCGGCAGTTTGCGTCCGAGGCGGTCAGATAACCCACTCAAAAACGTCAGAGTCGGCACCAATCCAGCGACATAACACGCAAAGGCGATTGTCTGAGCTTCGGGACCGAAGTGACCTGCGTGTGCATATTCTGCATAGAGGGGTGCCTGCAAGTTGACGGCTGCAGTAATCAAAAACAGAGAAGTTGCAAGGCCCCAAATGGAGGATCTATTCTCAGATTGAGGTGCCACGGTTGACGATTCGATCATAGGGCTCCTGTGCTATAATGGTGGAACTGTTGTCGCAATACGGGATTATATGAAATCGGTCGGCCCAGATGGGACAAGATCCCGATCCGGGCATAGGTGAAGGGTCGAACCTCGGCTCACTCCACGGCCCACTACTGTTAAGCGTACACAGTATGTTTCCATGGAGCGTGCGGAAAAATTCGGCCCCGCAGGCGTACTACAGGCCAACTCTTATGGGTTTTCCCTCGATCGCACTCAATTTCTGGTAGCTGCCTTGTGAGGAAAAATTCCGAACCAGAAGCATCAATCCAGAGTAAATTAAAGTGCATGCGACAAAACTTGGCAGACCTGCCGCGATATAGCGAAAGCTCCTGTTCGCCACCATCGTCAATGGGTCGAAAAGGGAAAGGTAGATTACGACTCCTAGAGCCACGACACTAACCGCGACCCAGTTGACGCCGCCCCAAAACCAGTATGCGCTATCCCTTGTCTTTACGAATAGATGCTCGGGAATTACCTTTTGCCGCCGTAGGAAAAAATAATCGGCGAACATCACGGCTGCCATGCTCATAAGCATAGCTCCGTTGTATCCCAACCAATTCATAACATGATTGAGTAGCCAGGAGGTATTGAACGCGACAGGAATTCCCGGAATGAGCAATAACATTACGATCATATCCCATCGAAGCCTGCTTAAGGCTCGAATCTGCTGAATTGATACTCCAGCAAGGTAGAAAAAGCTAACCAAAGTTCCGAGATTAGCGATAAGAAGGACAACCACGATAATCGACCCGAAGCCGTTTCCGGCTGCTCTTACGATCCATTCCGCGGGTTCGGTTGAACCAGTAGCTATGGCCGCCAATGCACCGACCGATGTGATGAAGCCTGCCCCCACCAACCCTGCGCCAAGCAGACACGGAGTGATGACATGCTTACGTTTTTGAATGAGTCGCGCTATACCGCCAAAAAACGGTACGCTCGTAAACGCATTGGATACTCCGAATTCCACGCCATAAGCCAACTGCAACAACGGATCATTGGTGTATGCAGCATGTGGACTGATATTGGTGTTTATTAACGCCCAGATTCCCGAATCTTTACTGATGAGGTAAAGGATAACACACGCAATTATCAGGATGCTTGGGGATGTAATCCGAGTGAGGGTCGTTATTGCCGCAGGTCCGCGTCTTAAGAAAATCCAGATCCAGATTAGCATCGAAATGGATACCAGGGATACCACGTTATTATCGAGATTCGCCGAGTGGGAACATTCGACCTGATAGAGACGGCCGGCTGCCTGGCCGGTCATAGCGATCAGCACGAATGCCCATCCAAGGGTCGTAATCAGGATCATGGCAAGCATCAATAGAGCGCCACGTGTGCCGAACGTGGACTTTGCCGCATCGACCGGATCAACTCCGTGTCGATAACTGATCATGCCGGAGGCGAGGTAGGTTGGAACCAAGCCGACGATCAATCCGATTAGGTAGCCGGCAATCGCAATTTTGGTGTTTCCAATGTAAGCAAGCGAGGCTCCGAAGAGATAATTGAAGCTCGCGGCACCCAAGGCGACCGCAGTCCAGAGCAGAGTGCTAAAATTGGTGTAGATTCGCGAAAAACCGGGCACCGGGAGCCGACCGGCGAGTGTCTCTCGGGAAATGACACTGGTAATATCTTCTTGCATTTCGGTCATTGGCGCACTTCTGTTATATAGAGAGGCTGATTATAGTCCAGATGACGATAGCGGCTGCGAACCATATGGCGGCTGTCCAGATGATTCCATCTGTCGGCAGGTTGCATTCGCTTGCCTGGTTTTCGCTCTGACTCATGGTAATGAGTGCCTGATGCAATTCGGCGTCGAGTTCCGTCGTCGATTCATCGATCAGAAAACCGTGGCCGCCATGTGAGCCAGTGCTTGACTTGTTATCCTCGTCCATCTCGTCGATTCCTACCGCAGTCCCTGTAAGTGACAGCCTATGGAGTAGCACTCGGCGTATCGGTCAGGCGGATCAAGCCTAATGTGCTCTGATGGCCGTCGGCTATCCCTCTTGGCATTGTATGTGCGGCGGCAGCGCCCGCCCGCGAAGTGCCGGATCGAAAAACATTCTCCCTTGCTACGCCTATTTTGGAGAAAAAAGTTCAAAAACTGCAGGCAGTTCCGCGTCTTTATGTCCGCGCGCTAAGGTCTCGTTCAAATAATCTGCAAACAGTTTCAGCATTCTATGTTCTATCCCATCCTGCTCTGCCCGTGAGAGGAGAGATTGCACCCCGATCGTGTGAACTTGGACCGAGGCTTCGTTTCCGGAATAATCACGCTTTTGGATCGCGTCCGCACTACGCTTGTAGGTTGCGGTAATCACCGGCATGAACGTCTGGAGCGCGTGTTCCAGTTGTCCGGCATCAATTCCCTCGGCCATGAGCATTGCGGAACTCTGCATGAAGCTCAGGGCGTTACCGTAGTACATTGTCAGGAGGCCGCCATCGAGGACGTTCGCTGCGGAGGACTGGGGACCGGCATAGGTAAGACGGCCGCCCAACACGCCGAGGCGCGTACTGTATTGGTCATACACCTCCTTGGCTCCCGATATAAGGAGCATGCATTCAGGTGAGCCGACCATCGTGGGATAGTCCATGATCGCCCCGTCCAGATAGGTGACGCCCGCGTCATGTGCCCACGCCGCGGCGTCTCGCGCCTCGGCGCCGGTCCCGGTCGTCAGTTGGACCACCGTTTTGCCTCGGAGCGTTGCACTGAGCATTTCGTCGCGAAGGAGACGATCGCTCGTCGCGTAGTCCGCCAGGCAGACGATGATCAGATCCGAGGACGATATCGCATCCTTGACGTCGGCCGCCAGTCGTGCGCCGGCGGCCACCAGCGGCTCTGCCTTCTGCGGCGAGCGATTCCAGACGGTGACATCCTCGCCGGCGCGTAGGAACGGCGGGACAAGGGCCGCGCCCATTTGACCAAGACCGACGACTGTGACCGCTGAACTCTTCATCCGATATTCCCATTCATGCGCGCGACGGCGCCCTGGACGCAACTCTAGAAGATCAAACAGTAGACGGAAGCCCTCGGAGTCCAGAAGGTGAATCCCGGCCAAATCGATGCAACTACGGAATCGATGCTGGCCGCAAAGGCGAGGCTTTTGGCCACTCCGCACCTGTCGATGGTGGCAAGGCCGTTCTATTTTCGGGCTTATAGTGTTCGGTAGGGGTGGCTCGATTTGAGCCCGCAAGCTGGTGATGCATAAGGCCGATATTTGTCGTTCCGTGCTTGCGCGCTGCATCTGTCCCCCGAACGTCATTCGAAATGTAACGGGCTGGGCAGCCCGACGGAAAATGCGACCTGACCCGCGTCGTCACTGCGCGGATCGTGCCACACCCGTCACCTTGGAGCATGGAGCGACCAGATGAGCATCATTCAGGCAGAACACGTTATGCTGACCGAACCAGATCATGTTCGCGTCGCGTTCGATCCTCAATACGATCATGGATCGGCGTTTGCGAACGGTGTCTATAGTTCGATCGACACGGCTACGGTGCCCCTGGCAGATTTGGGTTTCATGCAGGCCGATGCGGCCTATGACGTCGTGAGTGTCAGCAAGGGATATTTTTTCCGTCTGGAGGATCATCTCGAACGGTTCGAGACGGCCTGCTCCAAATTTCTTCTTCGGAATCCGTATACGAAGGAGGAAACGGCCAATATCCTGACAAACCTGGTTAAACTTGCGGGGACAAAAGAGGCATACGTTTGGTGGGGCGTGACCCGTGGGTATTCGCCCGACCCCGCCGGGCGCACCAATCCGGACGCCTATGAGAATCGCTTCTACGCCTTTGCCATCCCCTATTTGTTCATTGCAAATGACGTCCAGCGTACGCGGGGCGTCGAGATTATGGTGAGTAAGAAGTTCATCCGCATTCCGCCCCACGCGGTGGACCCGACCGCGAAGAACTTCCACTGGATGGATTTGAAGCTCGCGCTGTTCGAAGCAGGCAGCGCGAAGTGCGACTGGTCGGTCTTGTGCAATGCGGAGGGGTATCTGGCGGAGGCCCCGGGCTCGAACATCTTTGTCATCAAGGATGGCGTGCTGTATACGCCGGACACTGGTTGTCTCGAGGGTATTACGCGCAAGACCACGTTCGATCTCGCCCATGAGATCGGCTTGCCCGTGCGCGTCGAACCGGTTCATGTCGAGCAGTTATACAATGCTGACGAAGCCTTTCTGACGTCGACTGCCGGCGGCATCATGCCCATCAACGGCGTTGACGGCAAGGTTTTGGGGGGTGTGTCCGGCCCGGGGAAGATCGCAACAAAACTGCACGATCTCTATTGGACCAAACGGTGGAATGGGTGGCTCGGAGCGCCGGTCGATTACTCGGTGCCGGCCGACATCGGTTAAACGAGAATGAATCGGGCAGGGATATTCAGAACGTAATAACGCTGCCCGAGTTTCGACGAGTGCCAGCCAGATGAGGGTTTTCAACAATGACCAATGAACCGAAAAACGTCTTCAAGACAATAACGCTTGATACACCCAAGGACGAGGTGCTGCGGATTCTTGCGGAAGACGCTGGCGTGATTGTCAAGGGACTTCTCACACCGGATCAGGTGGCAAGGTTCAATACGGAAATCGATCCTGAGCTCGAAAAAATTCTTGCCGGTTCACAAAAGGATAATGCCGGTGTTCAAGAGTTCCATGGCGCGCAGACCAAGCGTCTCACTAATCTCGTGACGCACAGCAAGACATTCCGTACGGAAATCATTGATCACGATAAGGTCCATGAGTTGGCCCACGCGATTCTGAGTCCGACCTGCGAAACATACTGGATGGGCACTGCTCAAGTCATCGAGATCGGCCCTGGAAACAAAGCTCAGACGCTGCATCGGGATTTCGAGAACTATATGGCGTTCAAGCCATTCGGAAAGCTGGCCCCCGATGTCATTTGCAACTTTCTGATCGCCCTGACTCCGTTCACCGAAGAGAATGGCGCGACGCGGGTCATTCCCGGCAGTCAGAACTGGGACGATTACGAGGACAGAGGTTCTCAGGACATGACGGTCCCTGCGCTTCTGGAGCCCGGAGATGCGCTCTTCTTTACGGGGAAGATCGTTCATGGCGGCGGCGCCAACATCACGAAGGATTCCAAGCGGCGAGCCGTCGCCTTTACCTTCAATCCTGGCTGGCTGGTTCCCGAGGAGGCCTATCCGTTCGTCGTGAGTATGGACCTTGCCCGTACCTTGTCGCCGCGCGTGCAGCAATGTCTTGGCTTTCGGTCTTTCCGCGCAGATATGTTTGGACTTCCTGGATTGTGGCAAGTCAATTATGAAGAGATTGCGGATTATATCGGATTAGACAAAAAATCCTAACCATTCGGAAAACAGAACGGGGGTGGTGCCGATACTAATTCTACACTTATTGTGAGCGCAGGGTACGAGATCGCGCGATCCCCCGTGAGGATACCAAGATGCCAGGGCCCATTGATTCAGCGTCTGTTACTATCTTAGGTCTGGGCTCCATGGGCGGTGCGCTGGCGAAGGCATTGCTGCGCGGTGGCGTAAAGCTCACCGTTTGGAACCGTACGCCGGCACGGGCGCACGCATTGGCGCATGACGGTGCTGTGGTCGCGTCGTCGGTGTTCGAGGCGGTTCAGCTGTCCGACCTCACGATCATCTGCATGATTGATAAAGCTGCCAGTGAGGCCGCTCTCTTGGGGGCGGACATACCTGGTTTGAGCGGTAGGACGATCGTGGACCTATCTACTGGGGACGCAGAAGTCGCCTTGCGGATTGCGTCTTATGTAGAAGGCCGTCACGGATTCTATCTGAATGGCGGGATCATGTGCTATCCGAAGGATATCGGGAAGCCCAAGACTGTTATTCTCTATGCGGGGAAGCGGGATGCGTTCATAGCCCACGAAAATACGTTGTCTATCCTGGCGGGCAGTCAGAAATATCTCGGAGAAAATCCCAGAACCGCCGTCCTCGCCTACCTTGCCCTATACGCATTTTATTTTGGCGCACTTGCTTCGTATTTCGAAGGTGCAGCTCTGGCGCGCGCAGGCAACGTCGATCCCGGCCAATTCAAAGATCTTTCAGCCATCATGGTGGATATGCTCACCGATGGCATCGCGACTGCGACCGATCGGATCGTCCGGAGTGACTATTTCGGAGATCAGGCGTCGGTAGACGTTCACGTCTCGGGACAGGAGATTGTCCGTGACGCATGTGCTACCCACGGCACGCCGCATGCGGCCACAGACGCGTTTCTTTCCTATTGCAAATTAGCACAGGACGCGGGCGACGGTGAGAAAGACATCGCAAGCATCTTTTTACCGATGACACCTGGGGGAAGGTGAAGGCCACTCTTCGTGGCCTTCCGGGGATCTCTCAGCCGATAGGGCGGTTTGCAGCGCCTGGGACAGGAATCGTTACGGGCGGGTTGGTGGCCCGCTGGAGGTATGATCGAGACGTGAGGTTTGTGCTCACGGTTGTATGCTCCAGCCATGAACGACGTTTGTTGTCGCTAATGAAGCGTCTGAAGCGGATGACGCAAGCCAAAAACGAAACTTGCCGGTCGGTACATTCCATCGGCCTTGTCCTGCGTCGAAATGCGCCAGAATGCGCGGTTCGAGGTTCAGGGTGATATTTCGTTCCTCACCGGAAGCAAGCGCGATCCTGGCCCATCCGGCCAGGCGCCGTCCAGCGTGATCCGGCAGTCCGATATAAATCTGAGGAACATCAACACCCGCGCGCGGCCCGGTATTTTTTACGGTAAAAGAGGCTGTCACGTTATTTTCGCGTACGGCGATCTTTAGATTCTCATGCTGGAAGGACGTGTAAGTCAGGCCGTAACCAAACGGAAAGAGTGGTTGTTCATGGTGGGCATCGAACCAGCGATATCCGACATCGCTTCCTTCGTCATAAGGAAGCTCCTGATCGGTCAGGAACATTTTCTCGAAAGGATCGGTCACGGCAACGCCGGCGATTTCCGGGTGAGGAAGTTGGCTGGCACTGCGGGGAAAGGTCATCGGCAGATGTCCGGATGGGGACACGGAACCGTATAGCAGTCGAGCGATGGCTGGGCCGCCGCCAGAACCAGGGTACCACGCTTCCACGACCCCCTGCACCATCGGGAGCCACGGCATGAGCACGGGGTTACCGGTCTCGAGCACCACGATCGTGTGTGGGTTCACCTTGGCGACCGCGGCAATCAGCTCGTTCTGATGATCGGGCAAGCTGAGATCCGGTACATCCGCGCCTTCAAAACAGAATTGGGTCGCAAATACGATCGCCACATCCGCGTGACGCGCCAATTCGGTGGCTCGGGCGATATCTGTTCCCGAAGCGTAGTCGATATGCCCCCCCGGGGCCTCGGCGTGCATCGCGTCAAGGGGCGAGCTCGGGAAATAGATCGGATCACCGGGCCATTCGGTCTTTCCCGAACCTTTGACCGGATTACCGCCGATGGGCTCCACCTGGCTTGAGCCGCCGCCGGAAATGACGCCGACATCCGCATGGCCGCCAATCACGGCCACATGGGCCGTCCGCCGAAGAGGTAGAATGCTGTCTTGATTACGCAGTAGTACTGCGCCCTCCTCCTCGTCATGCTGAGCGACCAGCGTGTCGGCCGCTACGTCGATCGGCTGAATGACCGGTGCATGATGCGCCAGGCCCACGGCGTAGATCGAGCGGAGGATACGATGGACCATGTCATCCAGGCGTGCCCGCGGTACTTTCCCGGTATGGACGTCCGCCGCCAGATTCGAACCGAAGAAGGGCCGCGCGTCTATCTTGTCCCCTCCCGATTCCTGATCCAGCCCCGCGAGCGCCGCTTTGGCCGCGGAATGCGTTCCTCCCCAATCCGACATGACGAAACCGGGATAGTGCCAGTCCTGCTTCAGCGTCTTTGTCAGCAGGTATGGGTTCTCACAGGCGTACAGTTCATTGAGGCGGTTATAGGAACACATGACCGCGCCGGGATGCCCGATCTCGATCCCGATCTCGAACCCCAGCAGGTCGCTTTCCCGAAGTGCGGCCGAGTCGATATTGGCACTCATGGTCATGCGCGACGTCTCAAGATCATTCATCGCAAAATGCTTGATTGGCGACAGAACGTGCTGAGACTGGATGCCCGCGATCGTATGGCCGACGATATGCCCGGTCAGCAGAGGGTCCTCTCCGGCATATTCGAAATTCCGGCCACCACGAGGATCACGGGTCAGGTCCGCGCCGCCGGCCAGCAGGATGTTGAACCCCTCGCGCCAGGCCTCCTGGCCGATCATGGCCCCCGCCTGTGTGGCGGTCTGCTCATCCCAGGAACTGGCGGTGGCGAGTCCTGACGGCAACGAGACTGAGGCGCCGTTCGCGCGGATATTATCCGGGTCCGCGACGCCCAAGCCGGCGTCGGAGATCTGCAAGGTGGGCAGGCCAAGATTGGGCGGAGGGATCAAAAACGCCGCACCGCCGCGCGAACCTGGCGGGGCAGGGGTCCCAATGGGAAAGTCGCCACCCATCTTACTCATAACCAGGGAGAGCTTCTGCTCGACTGTCATACTCGAAATGGCGGCATCAGCCTGACCGTCGGGCGGCGAAACAGGTGCGGCAAATCCAGAAAGAGGCGTAGCAACAGTTGTGGAGGCGAGCAGGAGAAAGCAGGCGGACTTTCGCATATCTTTTTTTAATCTCCGTGAAATGATCCTAACCACTTTTTAAAAACCAGGATCAGGATTAAGACGCCATACGTGAAAAGGGACTAGTCCACTCTTTCGGCGACCCTCTGGCTGTCATCGGGGCATCGACAAATGGGACGTGGCGCGAGCGATGCTGCGCTGTGGGATGTTTTCATATCAGTCTCGATAGCCGAGCCATGCTAATGGTCGGACGGATGCGCGGACAGGTTTGAACTGGCCAGACTCCGTTCAAGTGCTTCCGTTTTCTCTTCGCAGCACGAGATACTGACGCCTGTGTCAGGTGCGCCGGCAAACGTTGACTCACGCGGATAAATCGGGTGCGACAAATCTTCAGCCGAGCCCGAAGTAGAATTTGTTGGCAACGGAGAGGTTAAATATCACGCAATTGACCATGCAATAGGCAATATATTGAGCAAAGAGGTCCCCATATGTAGTTGGTGCCTATAAGAGGTGCGAAAAAACTTGATTCCTCCCGCGGTGTATCTCCATAGTAGGTCAACCGACCTAGTTGGGGGCGAGCTTGAGGGGCGAGTGCGAGAACTCATGAGATCGAACAAGGGATCATTTGCGACCTTCGGGTTCAGTTCTGCCGCGCCTCCCTTTCCGTCAGGGGAGGCATGGTGTTTTGCCACCATTCTGCGGGAGCGGGGGATCGACCCGGCATTCCCGATGCAGGCTATCGGAATTCCGGAAACATCTCGCCTCGATAGCGCATGCTACCTAACCCTTGATCAGGTCATTTCAATGCATCGGCTGGCGCGCAGGTATATCGGGTGCGCCGAACTTGAGCTCGCGGTGGCCGAGCGGCAGCACATCAATGCCTATGGCAATGCCGGCCTCGCGGTCATGAGCAGCGCCACGCTCCGCGTCGTATTCGATATCTGGCGGGAATATCGTTCCTTATTCGGCTTCAAGACTGAACTCGAGATAAGGCGGAAGTCTCTTCCGTCGGTAGAAATCCACGTCAATGATATGTTCGAGTTGCCGCCTGACGTGAGGGTAGCCGCCCGCCTCCTCGATGTCGCGAAGATATTGGTGATGCTCAGGGATATTCTGGGAAGAGGATTCGCTGTCGAGCATATTTCATTGCACGGAGCGACTCATGATGACCTCCAAAGGCTGTCGCAGTTCGCCAATTGCCCGGTGACTGAGGGCAGGGCGACGTCGATTACCATACCGGCGTCCATATGTGATCGTACTCTTCTTCACGCGCACGAGGTGACCTTTCTCAGAAGCGTGCAGCAGTGCCAGCTGGAGATCGAGTTATTCAGACGCCATCCTGCCCTTGTTACTGAGATTCGCAATCGACTTGACAATCTAACTGATGGAGTACCATCTTTCTCGGCGCTCGCACGCGACATTGGCATGTCGGAAAGAACTCTGCGTCGACGGCTGCTCGATCTGGGCACATCATATACAGCTATATTGGACGAAGTGCGCTTCGAGAAGGCCCGCCTCCTGCTTCTGCAGTCAGGGGTGACGACAGATATGATCGCCAGGAAGTTGGGCTACACAGAGACCTCGAACTTCCGGCACGCATTTCGACGTTGGGCCGGACACTCGCCGCAGTCATTTAGGGAGGGGCAGCGCAACATGTTGTGTTTCCAGGAGTCGCAGAGAACCTCCTTTTCCCAGCATGGGAGCCTTTCCTTCCGAAGCCATGCCGAGGCATCGCATGCGCCGATGTTCGTCGCAGGCTAGAAACTGTGATCCGATCTTCGCCCGGAAGAGTCAAATAACGAATATTGTTCCGTGCTCGAATATAAACATTCTCTGGTCATCGGCCGATAATGGTGTCCAGCCACTGAGCTTTCAAAGCCTGCAGGACGACGTCCGAGTTGACCTGATCCAAACCTGCGCGATTATAAAAGAACAATAGGCCTTCAATTTGTGAGGCGATCAGGGTCGCGAAAACGTTTGCCTGAGCAGTGCTTAGCTTCGGATTCACTTCGGTGATAAGTTGGGTCAACGTCACGCAGAATGCCTGATACACATCTTTCAGGCTGTCTCGAACGGCTTTGTCGTGATCCGCGAGAGCCCACGCCTGGAACGAAAATGAAGCTATCCAAGGATCGAGAGTCGCGGCCAGGTCCTCTTCAATGACAGCCATTAGTCTGTCGCGGGCCGACAGGTCCTGTTTGGCGGCAACATCACGAAATCGTGTATTGAAGCTACCGATCTTCATGCGAACCATCAGGAGGAGCAGGTTCTCGGTAGTGCCGCAATAATGTTGCAGGTTACTCAAGGTAATATTGAGCTCGCTGGCCACCCGTCTGGCCGAAAATTGGGCGTACCCGTCTCTGACAAAGATTTCGGCTGCGGTCTCCACGATATCCGCTATGCGTTGGTCGCGAGTCTTCTTCCGCCCCGATTTGGACTTTTCGCGTATCTCGTCTGTCGGCTTGTCCTTGGCGAGCATGCTGCCTCTGAAGTCGTTGTTAGACATTGATCTTCTTAACATGCCCCTAGTAGTCCGCAGTATGCAAGCCCCATGGGCTGATCCAGTGTTGCTGCGTTAGAACAAAGATTATGGCACCGAGGTCAATTCGGGCCTGCCATTCAGAGTCTGTTCATCGGTCCGATGGCGCTGGTTATATCGTATGGAAATTTCAAGTTATTTGAGGAGATATAGATAATATCGAACATCTAGCCCTGGTCGCTCGTGCGTGAAATGGTTTCGGTTTAGCGACGAGATGGCCAGAGTTTGGCCGCTTAGAACCTCCTTCGGAATGTGTAAGACGACTACAGTCAATGGCGAACGGCTAAGCTCATCGACTGTCGTGCTGTTTGTGGAAGCTCACTATGGAGGGGGTAGCCAACGTTCGCCTGCCGGAAGATCTGTAGAACACGCCGCTGCCTGGTGCCGTGTAGCTTGTCAATCGGTCGGTGAGAATCTTGGGTATTGCAGTTGATAGATGAGAAGCAGCCAACCTGTGAAGTGGGGTTGTCCTTGTATCTGAAATACCTGCGATTCTATGACGGCGTTGTTTTTGGAAACGTATAGATGCGTCTTAATAACTGTAATCATTCAGCTTTATCGTAAGGAATCTAGGCGTGCGCACCGTATCTTCGTTGCAACGATCATTGGCCTCTACTATTTTGGTGTCTGGGCTTGTATTGACGGCTTCGGCTGGTGCGGCGACGATGCCGCAGGTTGATGCACATGGTACAAAATCGAGAAAGTTGACGACATTTCCCAGCGGGAAGCTCGCTGGATCGCGTCCGGTAAGTGGGGCGTCGACCGCTTCCGTGCATGGCGCGGGCGCCCCCCGTCAACTTGCGAAAGCGAGCGAAGAGGTGAGCGTCAGTGCTCACCAGGCGCGATCGCGGGAGGCTCAAGATGTCGTAACAACTGCCGCGATCCTGCAGAGCGCGAGCGGAACGAGCGTACTGAAAGCCCTTGCGGCAGTTCCGGGAGTAAACTTCCAATCGAGCGATCCCTTTGGGCAGGATAGCTGGGCGTCAAGCACCTATTTGCGCGGGTTCGCTTCTGGTTATATCGGCGCGACCCTGGACGGTATGCCGCTTCTCCAAAATCCGGGGAGTATACAGTTCAACGCTGCGATTATACCCGACAACGTTGGCAGCGTAAGCGTGACACAGGGATCCGGAGCGGAGAGCGTTGCATCCACGACCGATCTGGGGGGGGCATTTCAGATTACCTCTTCGGATCCGACAGATAGGCGAGGCGGGAACGTCTCGCAGATGTTCGGGAGTAACAATTCATTCAGGACCTTCGTGCGTCTGGATAGTGGCAGCTTGAACCACACTGGAACGAAGTTCTATGTGTCGTACGCCAGAATTGATACGGATCTTTGGAAGGGAGCCGGAAATCAGTTCGGGCAGCAAGTCAATGCGAAGCTCGTTCAACCGGTGGGCGAAGCAAGCAAGATCAGCGCCTTTTTTGGCTGGGACCAGACTGTCCAACATACGTACCAAGACATGAGCTTTGAGACGCTCCATAAACTTGGATACAATCTCTCATATTACTACCCAAATTATGCGCTTGCTTACAATATTGCGGAAGGGAATTACCCTAGTTCCTACGCAGATCTGTCGTCTCCGGAAACTGCCGCCTATTACGATGCTGTGCAAAGCTATGCGACTATGATGGGTGGGGTGAAGGGCGATTTTGTACTGTCTGATCGGCTGAAATTGAATACCACGTTCTATGGTAAGGGTATCGACTACGATAGCGTCTACAACAATCCCTTCAACCCGTCGCCGAATGGGGCCCCTCTCTCTGAATCGAGTCAGCCGTCGACCGAAGAGGTGGCATATGGTTTTACTTCCAATTTAATATATAATATCGCGCACAACTCAATTCAGACCGGTGTCTGGTATGAGAACGACCAGGAACGCGCCGGTTCCTATATTTGGCAAGAGCCTGTTTTGGGGCAGGGGCAACCCATAGATGCGAGCAATGGCAAGCCTGATTTCCCGCCCTTCGCCACACCTTATGTCTATCACTTCAATACGAATACGTTCCAGTATCATTTTCAGGATGACTACCGGCCTATAAAGTCTCTCGATATACATTTCGGGTTTAAATCGCTGCTGCAGACGACCAACGAGCATGCGGTACAAAATGATCCTGCGTATACCGGGACGACAGAGTTGCCCCACGGTTCTTTGACCACGTCTTCTGCGTTTCTCCCCCACGTCGGCATTGATTGGCACCCTCTGACTGGGCATGAATTCTACTTTGACGCGAGCAACAATAAGCAGACCTTCGGGTACTCCGGCTTTCAGTTGGGCAGTCCATGGGGTGTGAGCGACCAGGCGGTATTCAAGGAGCTTCAGAAAACGATAAAGCCAGAGAGCAACTGGTCGTATGTTCTGGGGTATAGGTTCGACTCCCGGTATGTGTCTGCAAATCTAGACCTTTATCGAGTAAATTTTTTCAATAGATTGGCAGGAATAAGCACCGGTACGGTGGTTAACCCACAGAGTACGTTGACAAATGCTGGCGGGGTAACAAACAATGGAGTAGACGCAAGCTTGACGATTCGACCGATCAGCGGATTATCAATTACAAATTCCGTCAGCTATAATGACTCGCGGTATGACCAGAATTTCGTCAATTCGGGCATAGTATATCCTGTCAAGGGAAAGCACGTCGTCGGTTATCCACCAATGATGTACCACGGGAATATTGTTTACCAGTTCGGCAATGCAGACGTTCATATGGACGCGAACTACTACGGAAGCCGCCCATTCAGTTATTTAAATGATGTATCGATTCCGCCATATTGGCTCGTGAATGCGGGTATAAGCTACCGTGTGCCGCACACAAAATGGGTACGTGGCTTAAAATTCCAGTTTAACGTCTATAATCTTACAAATAATAGATACATTGGTCAGGCGGGAGAAGCTGGTTTCCCGATGAGCGGAGACCTTACCTCCTTTATGGTCGGCGCTCCGCGGCAGTTTTTTGGTACAGTCAGCGCGGAGTTTTAGTAGCCTCGCCGTTGTGCTGGAGGTTTGAGACCAGAAGAAGCGGCGCAGGCGTCCTCCTCTTGCGGGAGATGCCATCCGATCAGATATGAGTATCTGATCGGATCCGCGCTGGTTTTTCTCTTCGGCAGCGCTCTTATCTCCGAGTGCGGCGGGATGCGAGGGCGTCCATGCCCAGCCCGATGGAATGCAACGGAATTACAGAATTTCTCGAGATGTCTCGGGTTGAGCGCTACGTCATGACTGAGATCGTGGCAATAGACGGGCGCCTCACGCTTGCAGACAAGTTGACGCGGAAGAAACTTCTTTCGAAGCCTTCTACTAAGCGAACCTATTGCCCGTTTTTTCAGATGGCAGGAAATTAAGGTGAGTTTTTTATGACGCGTATTTCGTTGCGCCTTGAGTTGTTCAGTGTGCTCCTCATGACGAGTATACTCCCCGTGTCGGTGGCGACAACGGTGCCGGCCCAGGCGAGTGCAAGTCCAGCGTTTGCCTCGGATGGAAGCCCCGCTTCGGATGTGGCGGGATTTCGTGCCCTTCCAAACGGCGTCGAGTGGTCGAGGGGGAAGGACATTTTGCGCGTTACGGCGCTAAGCGATGACATCGTACGCGTTTGTATCGGGCGCAATGGGAGCCTGCCGGAGGACGCGTCGTGGGCGGTGCTGGCCGGCGCTCGAGAGGCATCAGTGTCGGTGCGCGGCGTCACGTCGTCCAACAACTTCGGCTTCGCTACGAAATTACTGACCGTTACCTTGTCGCGTGCTACCGGGGGCGTCACGATCGCCGACAGCGAAGGCCGCGTGCTGTTCGCGGACCGAAGTGGCCCCTTCGCCGCCGTACCGGACGGCAACGGATTCGAGATGACCAAGGCAATCCCGGGTGACGCGCATTACTTCGGACTGGGTGACAAATTCGGCCCGCTGGACCGGTTGGGCCACAGCTATGCGATGTGGAACACGGACAGCTACGCCTACAGCGAAGGACAGGATCCGCTCTACAAGGACATCCCCTTCTTCATCGGCTTCACGAAGGGCACGTATTTCGGGATGTTCCTCGACAATACGTGGCGGACGGTCTTCGATTTCGGGCATGACGATCCGGCGGCGCTGAGGATCCGCGCGGCGAATGGCCCGATCGATTATTACGTTATGGCCGGCCCGACCGCGAAAGATGTCGAGACGCAATACGCCCGGCTGACCGGGACGCCGGCCATGCAGCAGCGCTGGATGCTGGGTTTCCAGCAATCGCGCTGGGGCTATCCGACAGAGAAGGTGCTGCGCGGCGTCGTCGACCATCTGCGCAAGGATCGTATTCCGTCGGATGCGGTGTGGATGGATATCGACTACCAGGAGAAATACCGCCCCTTTACGGTGGATTCGAAGACGTTCCCGACGTTCTCGAAGATGGTGTCGGATTTCACCGCGCAGCACATGCACACGGTGGCGATTACCGACCTACACGTTGCCGATCTGCCGAATGCCGGCTACGCTCCTTATGACAGCGGCGTGGCGCAGGACCGCTTCGTCAAGGCGGCGGACGGCAAGACGTATGTCGCCCCTGTCTGGCCCGGGGCCGCCCTGTTCCCGGACTTCACCCAGGCGGCGACGCGCGCCTGGTGGGGAACATTATATAAGAAGTTCGTGCAGGACGGTATTTCCGGTTTCTGGAACGACATGGATGAACCGGCGATCTTCGAGACTGCGACGAAGACCATGCCGCTGGACAACAAGCATCGCATCGACGAACCCGGCTTCGCCTCTCGCGTGGCGACGCATGAGGAAATCCACAATATCTACGGCATGCAGAATCATCGCGCGACCTATGAGGGCGTGCTGGCACTGAAGCCCGACGAGCGGCCCTTCGTGATGACGCGGGCGTCCTATGCCGGGGGCCAGCGCTATGGCGTGACCTGGAGCGGGGACAATGTCTCGACCTGGAACCATCTGGCGCTGACGGTGCCGATGCTGGAAAGCCTCGGCATGGGCGGGTTCACCTTCGCGGGCGCCGATATCGGCGGGTTCGCGGGCGTGGCGTCACCGGAACTGCTGACCAAATGGTACGAAATCGCGATGTTCACGCCGATCGCGCGCTCGCACGCCGATCCGACGAGCCGCCCGCAGGAACCTTGGGCCGACGGCAAGCCAGCCGAGGACATCCGGCGCCGCTTCATCGAGGCGCGCTACCGCCTGCTGCCGTACAATTACACGCTGGCGGAGGAAGCCTCGCGGACCGGCGTGCCGATGATGCGCCCGCTGTTCATGGAGTTTCCCCATACGCTTATCGATAATGCGCCCATGGACCTGTCTGCAGACAGTGAGTTTATGTGGGGGCGATCCCTGCTGGTCGCGCCTGCGTCGACGCCGGAATCGCCAGCGGCGTATGACGTCACCTTGCCTCCGGGTGCGTGGTATGATTATTGGACCGGCAAAAAATTGTCGAATCTGAAGACGCTCACGCTCTGGGGGACGGCTGGCTCGATTATCAAGCCGAAAGATGATGGGGCAAACTCTCCGCATGTTCTTACGGTCAACCCGCGGCTGGATGAACTGCCGGTTTTCGTGCGGGCCGGAAGCATTATCCCACGGCAAAACCTCGTGCAGTCCACCGATGAAACCCCATCCGGGCCACTGGAACTGGACGTCTATCCGGGGCCGGACTGCGAGGGCACCGTCTATTCCGATGACGGTCATAGCATGGCGTTTCGGAAAGGTTCCTATAGCCGAGTGAATTTTACGTGCTCTTTAGGTGAGAACGGCGTCTTCTCACTCGCTATCGCCAAGCAGGAAGGAAGCATGGCGCCGTGGTGGAAAAGCATCGCGGTCACTATTCACGGCATCCAGGGACACCCCACGCACGCAATCTTCAACTCCCATGTTGAACCTGTTGCGACGAAGGCCCATTCAGATTCACTTCAGGTGACGCTCCCTTATGATGGGCAGGGTGGAACGCTGACCTTGCAATGAAGTTCTACAAGTTAACTAATGGGTTCCCGACCTGGAGGCGCACAACCGGGTTGGTTCTCCAGGAACATGCTATGCGACGTCGCTACGGTAAAATGATCGCCGTCATAAGTAGCTGTGAAAGATAACATATCGTGAAGATCATCGTCCTGGGTGCTGGTGTCGTTGGCGTGGCGAGCGCCTGGTATTTGGCGCAAGCCGGGCATGAGGTCACGGTGCTCGAGCGTCGGCCTGAGGCTGGACGCGAGACTAGCTATGCTAATGCGGGGCAAGTTTCGCCGGGATATTCTGCGCCGTGGGCAGGGCCAGGCGTTCCACTGAAAGCCATACGCTGGCTTCTCATGAAGCACCGTCCGTTCGTCTTGCGGCCAATTCCGGACCGGAAATTGTGGAAGTGGCTCTGGCAGATGTCCACGAACTGCAATTCGTCCGCTTACGATCGCAACAAGGGGAGGATGGTCCGGCTTGCAGAGTATAGCCGTGATGTCATGAGGGACCTGCGCGCAACCACCGACATGACCTACGACGATCGTCAACAGGGGACGCTTCAGGTCTTTCGTACGCAAAAGCAGCTCGACCATGCGGCTGATGACATGCGCATTCTCGATCAATACGGGGTGGCGTACGAACTTCTTGACGTTTCCGGATGCGTGGTCGCGGAGCCCGGTCTGGCCGGAGCAAAGGACAAGATTGTGGGCGGATTGCAGCTTCCGGGAGATGAGACTGGCGATGCGTTTCTTTTTACACAGCGCCTCGCCGCGATGGCGGCAAAATGCGGGGTTGAATTCCGGTACGACACGACAGTTCGGTCGCTGTCGCGTGAGATGGATCGTGTTTCTGTCGTTATGACCGATAAAGGTGATTTCCGTGCTGATGCCTATGTTCTTGCACTTGGGAGTTTCTCGCCTGCGATGGTCCAGGAGCTTCGGCTCGATCTTCCTATCTATCCCGTAAAGGGCTACTCCATTACGGCTCCGATTAGGGACGGCGCGCGCGCGCCGGTCTCGACCGTAATGGATGAGACCTTCAAGGTCGCGATTACTCGCCTTGGCGACCGTATTCGTGTCGGCGGGACAGCGGAACTCGCTGGCTTTAACATGAATCTGTCGACCGCACGACGAGCGACGCTGGAGCACTCGTTGACAGACCTCTTTGGCGGTGCCGGCGATACGGCCCGTGCCACTTTCTGGACTGGTCTGCGCCCAATGACGCCCGACGGAACGCCGATCATCGGTCCAACAAAATTCGGAAATCTGTTCATTAATACTGGCCACGGCACTCTTGGATGGACGATGGCCTGCGGCTCGGGCCGGATTGTAGCCGATCTCGTGTCTGGACGAACCCCTGAGATCGACTGCGCCGACTTGGCGCTGGCTCGTTATAAAAATATGGCCCACTAAAGCGGTATTTCTCAGCATTTAGAGATACAGCCCGCGCAAGCATACGGATATAATTACCGCTTTCCTTGTCCCCCTGTTATTTCTGGAGGTATACCATGACATCAACTCCTGCTCTTATCACGTTGCCTGCGGGCGCTTCCGTTAACGAAGTCGTCGAGATTATCGAGCGCGACGGCGGCGTCGTGTTGGAAAAATTTTTGGATGCTGCTGCGTTTTTGGAGTTAAAGACTGAGATCGATGCGGCCTTGGCCACTTCAGCATTCGGTGACACAGATGACTTTGTCGGAACCGACACTCTTCGAGCGAGCCGTCTATTTGCGCGTTGTAGGCGTATGGTTGATGTTGTGTTGCACCCTCTATACTTGGGGGCGGCGCGGAAAATCTTGCAAAAGCCAATTGAGGTTTGGTTTGGCGAGAAGCGGACCCCCATTATTCCTCTTGTTCAAATAGGAATGACTCAGGCCATTCAAATCTGTCCTGGACAGGGGCTGCAACCTCTGCATCGCGATGATACGAGTTTCCTGTGGCGTCATCCGCACTATGGTCGTGAAGCCCGGGTGCAGATCATGGTGGCAATGACAGACTTTACGGCCGCTAACGGTGCCACGCGTGTCATTCCAGGGAGCCACAAATGGGATGACGAGCGCTGCCCGCAACAAGCGGAGAGCATTCCGGCAGAGATGACCGCAGGCTCGGCGCTAATCTTTATCGGATCAACTTACCATGGGGGAGGTACTAATAATACCGATAGGCCACGCATCGGAGTGACGATGGCGATAGACCTCGGTACGGTCCGCCAAGAGGAAAACCAATATTTGTCGGTGCCTTACAAGACATTAAAGGAATTGCCAACTGAAGTTCAAAAGCTACTCGGTTGGGATGCTGGAGAGAATTTTATGGGATGGTATGAATCGGGGGGAAAGATGCATAATCCCTTCGACTATCTGGCCGCAGAAAACATTCCACAAGCGCTCGGGCTCGTCGAATCGAGCGACTGATACGTCAGTGTGAGATAGCTACCGGCGGTCCAGATTCGCATTGCGATATAGCTTGCAGCGTGCATGACCGCATGGTCGGGGGTGCCTGTGCCCTGTTATGCTGCTGAGCCCGATGGCGGCGCATGGCGCGGAGAGTTTTGTCGCAGCGGCCCGATTAGGGCTCGGGCGGATCCACGTGTCGCGCTATCATGTCGAGCCAGGATCTGGGGGGCTGGTAATGTTCTGTCCGACTGCTCTACCGTCGCTGACACTGGCTTTGCTGCTCTACCTGCGACGCCGGTGACTTTCACCAAGGGTTTGCCTATTCATCGATGGATGGCAGACTCGAAAGAAACTTCGGTTTTGGGCAACGAGAAGATAGTGCTAACGACTTGATATATAATGGCTATATTGCGGCCTTAAGTGAATGTGGGAATCGGTTGTTGAATGCCAGTGAGAACTGACCCGGGATTGCCATTTGGAATTGACCCGGGTTTAGGGGATGTGAGCGGGGTTTTTGTGTCCCGTCAAACGGGTTCTGGTGTCCTTTCGTTTTTTAGTCTGTGTTGCGGAGCTGTTCCTGAAGCGGAAACTGTCGTTTCCGGTTTCCAGGATGTGACAGTGATGGGTGAGCTGGTCGAGCAGAGCGGTTGTCATCTTGGCGTCGCCGAAGATGCCGGCCCATTCACGGAAACTGAGATTCGTGGTGATGACGACGCTGGTCTGCTCATAGAGTTTGCTGAGCAGGTGGAACAGCAAAGCGCCGCCCGAGGCGCTGAACGGCAGGTATCCGAGCTCGTCGAGGATCACCAGGTCTGTGTGGATCAGGCGTCCTGCGATCTGCCCTGCCTTGCCTTGCCTGCGGCCTGTTCCTGTTCGAGCGCGTTGACGAGTTCGACGGTCGAGAAGAACCGCACGCGCTTGCGATGATGCGCGATCGCCTGGACGCCGAGGGCCGTGGCGATGTGGGTTTTGCCCGTACCCGGACCGCCGACGAGCACGATATTATCGGCCTTCTCCAGGAACACGCCGCCATGGAGTTGGCGAACCAGGGCTTCGTTGGCTTCGCTGCTGGAGAAGTCGAAGCCGGCCAGATCCTTGTAGGTTGGGAACCGTGCGGCCTTGAGCTGATAGGCGATGGAACGAACCTCGCGCTCGGCAATCTCCGCCTTGAGCAACTGGGAGAGGACGGGGATCGCGCTTTGGAAAGCCGGCGCGCCCTGTTCGGTGAGTTCGGTTGTGGCCTGGGCCATGCCGTGCATCTTGAGGCTGCGCAGCATGATGGTGATGGCGGCCGCTGCGGGATCATGACGCATGACGGCCCTCCTGCCCAAGGGGCTGCTCCGGACGGAGGCGGTCGTAGCGGGCGACATCGGCCTTGGGTTCATGCGCCAGCACCAGGGCCTGCGGCGCTTCGATCGGCGGCACCTGGGTGGCTTTGCCGTCCGTGAGCCGGTGCAGCACATTCAGGATGTGCGTTTTCGTGGGTGCGCCCGCCTCAATGGCCATTTCGACCGCCACGAGCACGGCCTGCTCGTCATGGTGGAGGACGAGAGAGAGGATCTCCACCATCTCCCGGTCGCCGCCGGGCTTGCTCTGGAGATGGCGCTGCATCTGCCGCAAAGCGTCCGGCAGTTCGGCAAAGGGCGCGCCGTTGCGCAACGCGCCGGGCTTGCGCTGGATCACCGCCAGATAGTGTCGCCAGTCATAGACCGTATGGCCATGCTGATGATGCGCGCGGTCGACGATCCGTCGATGCTCACAGAGCACAGCCCCCTCGGCGACCACGACGATCCGATCGGGATAGATCCGCAGACTGACCGGACGATTGGCAAACGAGGCGGGAACGCTGTAGCGGTTGCGCTCGAAATGCACGAGGCAGGTCGGCGACACCCGCTTGGTATGATCGACGAAGCCGTCGAAGACACGGTTCACCGGCATGAGGCTATCGGCCTCCTGCCGCCAGACATCGGCGATACTGCCGGGTTCGGCCCCGTGTGTAGCGCGACAATCTGGATGAGGGAGCGCGACAATCAAGTTGAGAATGGATTGTCGTGGCGCGACAAACAGAGCGCGGTTTGATTGTCGCTGGCAAGGGTTATGTGCTGGTCTGATTGTCGCTGGCGACGAGGTCGCGCTCGTGAGGGGTCATTCTGGCGGGCGGTCGGCCTGATTTTCGCTTTCGTTCCAGGGCTGCGCGACGTCGGTAGCTTTCGACGTTCATCTCGAGGATGGTGGCGTGGTGGACGAGACGATCGACGGCGGCGAGCGTCATGGCGGGGTCGGGAAAGACCTTGTTCCATTCGGCGAAAGGCTGGTTGGCGGTGATGAGGATGGATTTTCGCTCATATCGCGCGGAGATCAGCTCGAAGAGAACGGCGGTCTCGGCCTGATCCTTGGTGACGTAGGCGAGATCGTCGAGAATGAGCAGGTGGTAGCGATCCAGCCTGTTGATGGCGGCCTCGAGAGCGAGTTCGCGGCGGGCGATCTGGAGTTTCTGGACGAGATCGGAGGTGCGGCTGAAGAGGACGCGCCAGCCGCGCTCGACCAGGGCGAGGCCGATGGCCGCCGCGAGGTGCGACTTTCCGCCGCCTGGCGGTCCGAACATGATCAGGTTGGCGCTGCTGGTCAGCCAGGTATCGCCTGAGCACAGCGCCATGATCTGGGCTTTGGAGATCATGGGCACGGCGTCGAAATCGAAATTGTCGATGGTTTTGCTGGGCGGCAGACGGGCCTCGGTGAGATGGCGCTCGATCCGGCGCCTGTCACGCTCGGCGAGTTCGTGTTCGGCCAGGGCCGCGAGCAGGCGCGCCGCAGGCCAGCCCTCCTTGTCCGCGCGTTGCGCGAACTGGGGCCAGAACTGCCGGATGGCGGGCAGGCGGAGTTCGTTGAGGATGAGGTCGAGCCGGGCGGCGTCGATGCTGGTTTGCGGGGTCATGCGCCGCACTCCGCAGCCGTGGCCATCCCTGTGGCGGGGGCGTCGAGCAGGAGCTGATAATCGGCGAGGGGAACGGTACGGACATGGACATCCGGCAGGCTGGCGCTGCGGGGGGAGAAACGCGCGCGCAAGATATCGAGGTCGGGCAGGCGTTTGGTCCGCAGATCGTCGTCGAGAGCCTGTGCGAGTTCGGCCTCGCAGGCGTGCTCGTGCGCCAGGACCAGGAGGGCGACGGTGATCTTGCAGGCCTGGCGCTCGGCGAGCTTGGCACAGAGGAACTCGAACATGCGTCGATAGGCCTCGCGCGGGAAGAGCTGATCGCGATAGACGAGGCGCGCGAGCGCTGCGGGCTTGCGGCGCAGCGCATGGATGACGTGGCGATAATCGACGACATGGCCGTGCTTGTCGTGTGATTTGGGCCGACCGCGCGGCAGCGTCATCAGCAAGGTTCCGCCGAGGAAGATGTCGAGTCGGTCGTCGAACAGCCTGGCGCGCAGCCGGTGGCCGATCAGGCGGGACGGCACGGTGTAGAAGACGCGTTTGAGGGTGAAACCGCCCGCCGACGTGACGGTGACGACATGATCCTCCCCATCGCCGGAACGGCGGGCGGGCAGCTTGATGAGCGTTGCGCGCTCGACGTCGATGCGCTTTGCATGATGGGCGTTATGCCGCGCCGCATTTTCGTCGATGAAGCGGCGGTAGTCCACGATCGTTGGGAAATCCCGGTTGCCGCGCAGGAGCAGCGCGTCGGCGAGGCGACTCTTGAAATGGCCGTGGGCGCTCTCGATCGAGCCATTCTCGTGCGCCTCGCCGGGATTGTTGCGTGACGGGGTCATGCCGTAATGCGCGCAGAGGGCCTCGTATCGGCGGGTCAGATCCTCACGCATCGGCGCGTCAAGGTTGCGGAAGGCCGCCGACAGGCTGTCGGTGCGATGCTCGCTCGGCGCGCCGCCCAGCGCCCAGAGCGCGTTTTGCATTCCCTCCGCCAGGGCGACGAAGCTCTCGCCGCCGAGGATGACGTGAGCATGCTCGTAACCGGAGAAGGGCAACCGGAAATGGTAGAGCCGGTGCGAAAGCGCCTCGCCCGCGACCGTGACGGCGAGATCGTCCATGACGGTGAAATCGGACAGCCCGATCCGGCCGGGCTCGTGCTCCTGGCGGAAGATCACGTCCCGCTCGGGACCGTGCAGCGCGCGCCAGGAACGGATCCGCCGCTCCAGCGTGCGGCGGATGCCCTCGGGCAGATCTGGATGACGCCGCCGCATCTCGGCATAGACCGCGACCGGCCGCAGACCGGGCGATGCGCGCAGCAGCGGGACGACCTCCGTGTCGAAAATTTCGGCCAGAGGATCGGGTCTCCGCCGCCCCCGCGGCACGGTCTTCTCCGAAGGCAGGCGCGGATCGCGCTCGAGACGATAGGCGCTGGCCACGCTGATCGCGGCCTTTGCAGCGGAAGCGGCAATGGAAAACTGGCGTCGGGAGTTCATGAAGAGCCTCACCTGATGATCGTTGATGTGACGCCCCGGCACCGGAACCTCCCCGCGAGGGAAAAATCCCAGTATCGACACGGCCACGACCCCCGGCCAAAAGAAGGTCCCCGGCTGGGCGGTGCTGCGGGCTACGCCCTCCGCACCGCCCAGCCGGAATTCTCACCCTGATCGACGCCGATTCTCACCCAGATTGTCGCGCAGCACCCGTGCGCCGTCTCCTCCCATAAGGCAAGGCAACGTGCCTCCAGCCAGACGTTCAGCGCCTCGAGACTTTCGGCCTGCGGCATGGGCTGCCAGAAGCGGTGCCGGGCATCCTGAACGTTTTTCTCTACCTGACCCTTTTCCCAACCCGAAGCCGGATTGCAGAACTCGGGTTCGAACAGATAGTGGCTGGTCATGGCCAGGAACCGCGTATTGATCTGGCGTTCCTTGCCGCGACCGACCTTGTCGATCGCGGTTTTCATGTTGTCGTAGATCCCCCGCCGCGGTACCCCGCCCAGCACGCGAAAGCCGTGATTGTGGGCATCGAACAGCATCTCGTGCGTCTGCAGCAGATAGGCGCGCACCAGAAAAGCCCGACTGTGGCTCAGCTTGATATGCGCCACCTGCAGCTTGACGCGCTCATGGCCGATGACGGCGTGCTCCTCACTCCAGTCGAACTGGAAGGCATCGCCCGGATCGAACACCAGAGGAACGAAAACACCCCGGCCGGATGTCTGCTGCTGACGGTGGAAATCCTCCCGCCACGCCCGCACAAAGGCGGCAACCCGCCGATATGATCCGTCATAGCCAAGGCTGACCAGATCCGCATGGAACTGCCGCCCGTTCCGTTTCTGCTTGCGCGGCTTGCGGGCTTCCGTCCGCAACCACGCCGCCAGCCTCTCGGCAAACGGGTCCAGCTTGCTCGCCCGTTCAGGAACCTTGAACGCTGGTTCCACCAGATCAGACCGCAGATACTTCCGGATCGTGTTCCGCGACAATCCCGTCCGACGGGCAATCGAACGGATCGATACGTGCTCCCGGAAATGCCACCGACGGATAACGCTCAATAACGCCATGTCCAACACTCCAGCAGCCCCCGCCCAAAAGCAGGAGGCTAGCGTCTCAACATGGGTCAATTCTCGGCGGCAATCTTACCCCAAACCGGGTCAGTTCTCACTGGCATTCAACAGACCGTAGCCTGAACGTCCAGCCGACGCTGACCGACCGGCCGGGTCTGCCGTTCGTCGTGCTTTTGAAGCGGGATCTGGCGCTCAAACCTTGGCATGAGGCAAATAGGTGACGATGGCGACCTTGAAGATTACCAGGGTAATGGACGAGAAGCCGGTAAAGTTGACGTTGGAGCTGCCAGCTCACGTCTTCCGGGATCTGAAGGCTTATGCTGATATCATTGCGACGTCAGGATCGGGTGGTGCGCGGGTGGACGAGGCCCATCTGGCCGTCCGCATGATTCAGCATTTCATGCTGGAAGATCGCGTTTTCCAGCGAGAACGTCAGCGAAAACCTGATTGCTGAGCAGGTCACTGATCGATCAAATCGTGCCATCAGCTTGGCTGTTCCGATATGTTTCCGACAGCTCGCGGATGATTTTCAGCAGGCTCCTCAGAGAGGGGTTGATGTTTTGTCGTGACCAGAGCGCGCAAAAGGTCACCAGGACTGGTATCTCGCCGATTGGTCGAAAGGTCAGGCCCGGAAGGGCGATCCCGAGAGCTGCCTCGGTGGTCAGCGCGACCGCGCGTTTGCGCACCACCTCGGTCAGCAGCGTATCCCGTCCAAGGCGCAGGTGTTCGATATATCTGGGCTCTCCGGCCTGTCGCACCAATGGCAAAGCCAGATCCATCAGGTGGGGCCCGATACCATGAGATGTAGAAGTTTGCACTTGATCTGACGTACGGCTTGGAATGGCCGGTCTGGATGCTACGCGATCATGTGATTTTTGTCGTGGCGTCCGATGTCTTTTTCGCGGGCGTTGTGTGCTGCGTCAAGGAAGGTCTGCATCGGGGTTTTGCCGAAGCAGTAACGTCCCTGGTGGGTGCGATTGCGGTTGAAGTCATCCATCCACTCGTCGAGGTCTGCCTGGAGTTCATGGATGCTATCGTAGATCTTGCGGCGGAAGGCGACGCGGTAAAACTCGTCGAGCATGGTCTTGTGGAAGCGCTCGACGATGCCGTTGGTCTGGGGACTACGTGCTTTGGTACGAGTATGGTCGATGTTCTCCACCGCCAGGTAGAGTTCGTATTCATGGCGGTCATGAGAGCCACAGAATTCCGTGCCTCGGTCGGTCAGCACGCGCTGGAGCGGGACGTCATGCTGCTCGAAGAAGGGGATGACGCGGTCATTGAGCAGGTCGGCGGCGGTGACCGGGGTCTTGCGGTCGTAGAGCTTGGCGAAGCCGACCTTGCTGTAGGTATCGACGAAGGTCTGTTGATAGACGCGGCCGACGCCCTTGAGGGTGCCGACATAGAAGGTATCCTGGGCACCGCAATAGCCGGGGCATTCGGTCTCGAACTCGCCCCAGGCCTCCTTGTCGGCCTTGGCCTTCTCCAGGGCCGCAAGCTGGCTTTCGGTGAGGACCAGCCGCTCCTGGGCCATCTTGGCTTCCAGAGCCTTGAGCCGGAGCTTCATGGTGGCGAGGTCGTGGCGCAGCCAGATGCTGCGCACCCCGAAAGGAGAGACGGTGACGCCGCGCTTGAGCAGTTCGTTGGCCACGCGGGCCTGGCCCCAGGCTGGCTGTTCAATGGCGATCGCGACCACTGCTTCCTCGACCGCAGGCTCGACGCGGTTTTTCAGCAAAGGTTTGCGGCGGGAGAGTTCCTGGAGCGCGATTTCGCCGCCTTTGTCGTAGAGTTCCTTGAAGCGGTAGAAGCTGTCGCGCGAGTATCCCATCATCTTGCAGGCCTGGGAGACGTTGCCCAGTTGCTTCGACAGTTCCAGCAGGCCGATTTTGGCGCGGATAATCTTCTGGTCACGGGTCATGATGAGGTCCTCCGATGGCTGCGGCAGGGGCTGCGTCACCCGGCCACTCCGCCCCCGCCGCAGCCCCGGTTGGGCTTCAACAGACACCGTACGTCAGATTTAGTCGAGACTTCTACACATGAGATCGCACCAGGAACTCGCGATCGACGAGATCCTTCCAATGCAGGCGCGATTTGGCCGCGAGGGGATCGTCTTGGTTCAGAGCCACGACCACCTGTTCGTCCCAAAGCGGTAGAGCATCCAGAACGTCGTGAGAGAGGCGCTCCGTCATTGCCCGGCATGGTAAGAAGGCAATATCCAGCTTTCGACGTCGCACGCATTTCAGCACGTCGCTATCATCAGTCTCCATGAGGGTAAGGCCGATATCCGGCTGGGCTGCGTCAAACCGCCGCAGAATGGCAGCCAACGGGCCAGCAGCGGCGGCGGATTGAAGACCAACACGCACTGCCGGGCGATGAATCTCGATTGGAGCGCCGGAGATTTCGAGAGATTTCCCAACCAGATCGATGGCATCAGAGATGAATTCGAGAAAGATCCTCCCGTGCGGCGTCAACCGGACGTTTCGCTGCCGTTCGAAGAGGGGGAAGCCGATCGCGTCCTCGAGTGAAGCAACCCGGTTGCTGATGGCGGACTGGGCGATACCGAGGGTATCGCCCGCCTTGTGAAAGCTGAGCTGCTCGGAAACGACCAGAGCCTGTGTTAGTGAAACGAGCGATAGACGACCGCTTACAAGGTATTTGTATAGTGTCGATTGATCAATCATGTTCTATTTTTACCGTGTATTTATTTTGATACCTTGGAACGCGATCCTGAAGCACGTCCTGCGAAGTATTGTATAATTCAATATCGAGGTGTGGATCGGCGTGCGCCAGAAGTCACCTATTGGCGAATTCACTCAAGATAAGGCGTTATCTCCCTCGAGTGGTGGACAAGGAATTGTATCGGATAGCTCCGATGCGAATGCGCCAGTTATGTCGCTTGGCAAAAACAACCTGCAGCGTGCATTATGCGTGTAGGTGGTATCAATCCACATCCTTGGTTGGTCGTAACATGTCGAGGTCAGAGATGTATTTCCCAGTAAATATAAACCGTTTTTTCCGCATAACTTAATTCCTGATCGGATTTCGCATGAATATGGCGAACGTTTAATGAGCATTGATTTCAAAAAGCTCCACAATTTCGTCAAGGTCCTAGATACCGGGAGCCTTTCGAAGGCGGCCGCTTCGCTGCGTATTGCCCAGCCGGCGTTGAGTCAGCAGATCATTGCCCTTGAGGCCTACTTCAACCAGAAGCTGATCATTCGGGGCAGCCAGGGTGTTAAACCGACCGATGCGGGTATTGCCCTATATGCACATGCACAAGCGATCCTACGCCATCTCGATCGCGCGCAATCGGACGTCGTGTCGGCGGGCGGAGGGCTGTCCGGACGTGTATCGATCGGGTTGGCTACCTACAGTCCTGCTACCTCCGTTGCCGTGCCGCTTCTTCTGCAGATGAAAGAGCAGTTTCCAAATATACTTGTACATATCAACGATAATTTTGGGCAGATACTCAGTGAATTGGTCATGACGGGTCGCATGGATATGGCGATCATTTATGGAAACCAGCCGATCAAGGGCGTCCAACTTGAACCGCTGCTGACTGAGGTTCTCTGCCTGGTTGGCCCTGACGCCGCGCGCCTGGCTCCAGATAGCCAGAGTCCAGTTGAACTGACCGCACTCGACAATGTGCCCCTTGTTGTTCCGAGCAAGCAGCACGCCGTGAGATGGGCGATTGACGAGGGTTTTTCACGCGCGCGTGTCAGGCCGCTCGTGGCGGCGGAAATCGAGTCGATCGATACTCTTACCGCCGCCGTAAAAAATGGCATGGGTTGCACCATTCTTCCTCGCTCTACCGCGATATCGATCGCGTCTTCAGCCTTGCCCGTGCGGCGCCTGATCCGCCCGACCCTGGAAACGTCATTGTCGATGTGTGTCTCCGATCACCTTCCGCTTTCCGAGGCGGCTGTGGCGACAAAGGATATGCTCAACAAGATTCTGGCCGATTTCCTGGTAACGCCTTATAACGCACGCTGAACGAGCGCGATCGGTGAACCAAGCTCATGGGCGGCAGTGGGTTTAACTCCGACGTCCGAGGATCACCGATACCGTTATCGCGCCGGTCAGTGCTGCGACAGCGGCGGTTGCAAACACCGTTCCGTACCCTCCGCGCGTGGCGATCCATCCCATGACCGGTCCTCCGACCCCCAAGGCGATATCAAAGAAAAGGGTGAAGGCGCCCAAGGCTGTCCCTCGATTTTCCACGCCCGCACGGCGCACGACTTCCGTTCCCAACGCGGGGGGAACCAATGAGAAGCCGGCCCCTGTCAAGCCGATGGCCACAAGTGCCAGCACGGAAGAAGGTGCAATCGCGAGCAGACCGAGCCCGACGGTCTCCGACAACAATGCGACGACCGAAACACGGATACCGCCAAACCGCTCGATACTGTTGGAGAACACAAAGCGTATCAGGATAAAACATATCGCAAACGTTGAAAGCGCCAGGGAAACACCCTGCCATTGGCGCGAAGCGTAATACAGCGCCGCAAACGTAGAAACCGCGCTAAAACCGAGTGACCCCAAAGCCAATGCGAGACCAAAAAACTTGATCTTCGACATGACGTGCCCAAAGGGGAGACGGCGGTTCGCGGCTTGCGGAATAACAGGTTCACGTAACGATGTGACCCAGAGCGCTATCGCGCTGAGTAAGGCACTGAGTGCGGCCAATATCTCGAGTTGGTTTGCAACCGACAAGCCCTGCCCAAGGGCAGCACCGAACGGCGCACCAACCGCGATCCCGCCGTAAGAGGCGACACCGTTCCATGAAATGACAGTCGGCGCGCGCTCGATGCCGGATTTCTGGATTCCCCACATGATGACGCCGGTGGCCGTCCAGCTCTCCGCAAAACCTAGTACAACTCTGCCGAGCAGGAGCAGAACCAATGCTCCGATGGCGGCGTCGACATCATGATGCATCGCGATGGCACCGGCCAATAGAACGCCGCTCAGGCAACACGCAGCCAACCCGCACATGACAGCAGGCTTTGGGCCAGAGCGGTCGACCAGTCTTCCCGCCATCGGACGCACCAGGCAGGTTGCCAGATACTGGAGCGACATCGCTACACCCGTCACGGCAACACTATAGCCCATCTGCTCATGAATATACCTCGGCAACACAGCGAGAGGAAATCCGATCGCAAGAAAGCAGACAAAGGTCGGCATGACGGAATAAATGAGGTCCAGGTGACGCGAAGCCTCTTTGTTCGAGCCGCCTCCGTGCGAGGAGCCACTCGATGCCCTCGCCTGCGCGTCCAACGGTCGTATGATATGTCCCATCAGTACCAGCCCTGCTGCACGATCAGGCAGTCAAGGTTTCGCATGCGCGTGCAATGCGCACGCACGCTTCCTCGAGCACGTCGTCGGACGTCGCGATGGAGATCCGAAAGAACGGTGACAGGCCGTAGGCGCCACCATGCATCACTGCCACACCGACACTCTCGAGAAGGTAAAGAGCAAAATCCAGACCGGTGTTCAGGACGTCTCCAGACGGCGTTGTACGACCGATCACACCGGCGCAACTGCAAAACAGGTAGAACGCGCCGTCGCTGGGCGCGCAGGAGATTTCCGGTATCGCGTTCAGCAGGCTCACGGCCAGATCCCGGCGCCGCTTATACACCGCGCACATTGCTGCAATTGCAGCCTGATCGCCCGTCAACGCCTCGACCGTCGCGACCTGGCTGATCGAGGACGGACACGAGGACATCTGCGACTGCAGCTTGTTGATCGCCGCGATCAACGATGAGTTTCCGGCCCCGTAGCCGATGCGCCAGCCGGTCATAGCGTAGGTCTTCGACACGCCGTTGACGACGAATACTCGGTCTTTCAGCTTCGGTTCCACATGGACAAGACTCAGCGCCGCATCATCCCCGAAGACGATTTCATCATAGATTTCGTCCGACAAGACGTGAACTTGCGGATGGCGAAGCAGGACGTCCGCCAGTGCGCGCACCTCGCCCGCGCTATAAATTGCCCCGGTCGGATTTCCCGGCGCGTTGAGAATGAGCCAACGCGTATTGGCCGTAATGGCGCCTTCAAGCATCTCGGGCCGAAGTTTGAAACCGTCCTCAGCGGAACACGGCACGATGACCGGCGTGCCGTCATTGGCAAGCACCATATCCGGATACGATACCCAGTAGGGTGCTGGAATAATGACTTCAGCTCCCCCTTCGATGGTCGCCATCAGCGCCAGGAAGATGATCTGCTTCGCGCCGCCACCTAAGGCGATCTGGCCGTCCGCGTAGTCGATGCCCAGGCGTTGCTTGAATTTAGCCCGGATCGCGGAGCGAAGAGCAGGAATTCCGTTGACGGCGGTATATTTGGTTTGACCGCTGGTGATGGCGCGAATGCCGGCCAGCTTGATATTGTCCGGCGTATCGAAATCCGGTTCTCCGACGGTCAGATCGACGATGTCCCTTCCCATCGCCTTCAAGTCGCGCGCGCGCGCGGAGGCCACGGTGCTGGGGGACGGTTTGATACGGGTGACCCGAGAGGCGATAGGCAAATCGTTCATGAACGGCTCCTTAGTGAACATTCGAGTGGAGGAGGCGATCCCGTTGCGGGTTCAGGGCGAGACTTGGCCGCGCATTGCGGCCAGGCCACTGCGCAAATACGGATCACTGTGAATGTAGAAGAACTGGCAACCGCGCTGACGCCAATAAGGCGCCTCGTCCAACGTCACCAGTGTGCCCGCTATTTTTCCCGCCTGGCGAATCTTGGCAACTGTCGTATCCATGACGGCCAATACATCCGCTGGCCGTGACGCGCCCAGAGCAACCGTCGGAGGATGTCCCATGGCCTGGGATAGATCCCCAGGACCGATAAAGAACACGTCGACCCCATCCACCTTCAGCAACATGTCGATATTCTCGACGGAGTCCAGAGTTTCGATCATGCAGATGATCAGGCGATTCTGGTAGTCGGTCGGACAGGCGTATCTGACCGCGTCGACGACGGCCTGCGCCTGTGCGGCAGTATTCACCATCGGCACCATGATGCCGTCAGCCCCGCTATTGAGATAGCGGATAATCAGCGAGCGCTGATGGCTGTCCGGCCGAACGATCGCCCCGCCCCCGCCCTGGCGTGCCGCATTGGCCATCTCCCGCACATCCTCGAATCCGGCACTCCCGTGCTCGCAGTCGATGAAAATCGTGTCCGAGCCTAACTCGCAGAGTCGTTTCGCCAGCCCCGTGGAAACGTGGTGCGGGTTGGTCATCAGGATGCTGTCGCCGCGTTCGAGACGCTGGCGGAGGTTCGCGCCGATCACGATATCTTCCTTGCCCGTATTCTAGATCTTGTGGGGACGCTCGAGCGCGATCACGTCTTCCGGCGCACCGTTCCAACGCGCGGCTTCCAGATCGGCCGAGATATCCCGCTGACGGGTCGGCGCAATCGCGATCTCTTCGATCACGGTGCGGGCCGGCAACTCGCAGCAGAGCAGGACAGCGCGTGCGACGTCCTCCGGCTGCATCATCATCGCACGCTCCGCCTCGGTCGGGGGACGCACACGACTGTCCATGATGGGGGTGGCGGTCTCGCCCGGCATCACGCAGGTGGCCCGTATCATGTCGTTTCGGAACGTTGTGTGAAGGTACGACATGAAGTTGCGCACCGCCGCCTTCGCCGCGCCATACGCGGCCCCGCCAAGGAGATTCGGACGAACCGCCGCCAGCGACGAGACGGTGACGATCGTTCCGCCACCGTGGCCGAGCATCCACTCCAGCACCTTCTGTGTCAGCCGGTAGACAGCCGTCATGTTGACGTCCATCACGGCATTCCACTCGTCTTCGCCCGTCCAACGGACATTCGGAATCTTACTCGCGCTACCGGCATTATTGACGAGGATATCGATACCGCCCAGTTGTGAGCAAATGTCGTCCACCAAAGTGACGACGGCTTGTCCGTTGCTGATATCGGCGGCAAATACCGTCGCCTCACCGCCCTCGGCGGCGATCACTGAACGAACGTCGTCAAGCACATCGCGGCGCCGCCCTACGAGCGCCACGCGGGCACCTGCCAGCGCGAGCAAGCGTGCCGTCTCACGACCAATTCCAGTGCCCGCTCCCGTCACGAGAGCCACCTTGCCACTCAAGCTTCCCATGCTCTTTCCCCTCTTCATATTGGTCGCGGACATAAGCGCCGTGTTGCGCGGCAAAGACCGCACCTTCAAATCGGATGCGTCTTGTCTTTCTGCCCCTTTTCGTTGAACGCCCACTATCTACCGCGATCCGCTATTTCCAGACCTAGTCAACAAATCCATTGTTGAAATCAAAGGAAACTTGGCCATCGCATAGTCTGTCACCTCAAATGCGGTACATATCGTGCGTGCTGTCCGCGAAGACGATTACGGCTTGCGTCCGTAGTACTGCCATGCCCGAGACTGTGCACATATCAAGTAGGCGGACGAAGAACCGTATTCCTCTACCCCAATAAGAATTTATGATATGTATGCGTTAAGCGCATACAATGGAGACATTGATATGCGCTTAACGCATTCAAAAGTGCGGGGCGTCAAAAATTTTGTAGAAATTGTCCATATTTTAATCACGAGAATGAACTTCTTGTACGCAGTCCGATGTCCAGTAATCCATGCCACTCTCCAGTATGCATGGATTAATTATTATATTATAATATGTTATCTAGAGTTGGTCGGTGTGGTACTCTCACGATGTGGCTATAAGATTATCAGCTACCCGTATAATGCTAAAATCGTGGGCAATTTAGATACGCAACTGTATTGTCATCCCCAGCACCGGATGCGCAGGAACGTCTATTCCGCCCTTTCGGACTTGAGAGCCGTTCGATCGGGTATGCGGTTCGTCACACACTATATTCGCGAACGTGCACGTCGTCCAAGGACGGCGCTGGCGTTATATAAGGGGGCTCTGTGATGTCATCTATCGAGAGTAGCGTCACAGGCACCCTGGAAGGTGATGCGGCAATCGTGCGGACATCTGCTGAAAGGGCGACTTGGCGCGCCGCAGTCGCGGCTGGTGTCGGGACGACAGTGGAATATTATGATTTCCAGCTATTCGGCATCATGTCGATCTTCCTGGGCTCGGCGTTCTTCGCCGCCGATCGTAAAGACTCTGCCTTGTTCGCAACTCTTGCCGTGTTCGGAGGCGCCTTTCTCGCCCGACCACTGGGCGGCTTCATCTTCGGCTTGATCGGAGACACAAAAGGACGACGTCGCGCGCTCCTTATCACCGTTCTCGGCATGGGTCTCGCCAGTGCGACCACCGGCCTTCTGCCGTCGGCAAGGAGCATCGGTATCGCCGCTCCGCTGAGCCTTGTTTTTCTTCGTCTTGCACAGGGTTTTTTCGCCGGCGGCGAAGTCACCGGAGCCGCCACCTATATTGCCGAAAGCGCGCCAAGAGGCCAACGCGGCTTCTTCGGGGCCTTCAATCCTGCAGCCGCCATCTTCGGCTTGACGCTCGCCACCGGGATCTCGGCGCTCACAGAATCCTTCATCGGCTCCGCCGCTATGTCCGAATGGGGATGGCGCGTGCCATTCCTTCTCTCGATCCCCTTGATTCTCGCATGCTTTGCAGCCCGCCGCACGTTACGTGAGACGCCCGGCTTCGCTCATGACCAGTTGCACGTGCATCGCAAGAAGCAGCCAATTGCAGAAGTACTGAATTCTTTCAAACGCCCCTTGCTATTGCTCATAGCGCTGGGCTTTGCACAGAACGTCGCCGCCTACATGAGCCTACTCTATTTGAGCATACAACTGACGCACTGGATGGGGTATAGCTCCGTCTCCATATCCTGGCTTTTCGCCATCACCTCGTTCCTGTCGGGGCTGGCCATGCCGATGGTCGGACGGCTATCGGACACGCTCGGCCGCAAACCGGTGATCGGCGCGGGATTCCTCGGATATGCTGTTCTTTCACCTTTGACCCTCTATGTCGCTGGTTTCGGACATATGAGTTGGACCGCAATCGCCGTATTGGCGGCGAGTGTTCCGTTGGTTCTGGTCCAGGCGACAGCCTACCCCCTCTACGCCGAACTTTTCCCGACTCATGTGCGCTACACCGGCATGTCTCTCGGTTTCAACATTGCCACGATCATGGGCGGCGGCACCGCTCCTTATCTAGGAGCATGGCTGGTGGACCGTACTGGCAGCAATCTCGCTCCGGGCTTTTATGTGTCCGCCGTGACGCTCGTGGCTTTTGCGGTCAGCCGTCTTTTGCGTGAAACCGCGGACGACGATATCGAAAGTCCCAACATAAGTCCGTAGCGGCGCCTTGCTCGCACGCTACCGCACTCTCCCGCCTCCGATCGCACGTCAAAAACTTCCCGGCGCAAACGCCGGCTCCTTAAACTCGTCTCAAGCCCAGAAGGGGCCGATCATGATGTTCGTTAAAAAACTCCATTCTGTCCTCATGACCACGACGGCACTTACGGTCGGTCTCGGCTGGTGTCAGGTCGTACAAGCCCAGACCGTCGCGTCGCCCCCCTCTACAGCGGATGAAGCCATTCAAGTGATGGGTAGCCATTTACCCGGAAACTCCGCGCGCAGCGTGACAACGCAGGCCCATAGTACGACGCAGGTCTTTGTCGTTACGGCGCAAGAGCTTAAAGCCACAGGGCAGACGAATGTCATGGCGGCCATCGCACAGCTTTCCCCGTCAGTCTCGTCGCCCGCCATTGGCGGATCGGGCGTGTCGGGCTTTACCCGCACGATGACGTTGCGCAATCTCAACGCCGATGAGACGCTGATCCTGGTCAACGGCAAACGTCGTCATTTGGGCGCGAACTTCCTGCAGACGGCGGGGGGAACAGATCCCAGCGATATTTCACTTATTCCCATGAGTGCGATCGATCATGTCGAGATCATCACAGAAGGCGCGACAGCCCTGTATGGACAGGATGCGATCGGGGGCGCCGTTAACATTATCCTGAAAACCGATAATCACGGGGGCAGTTTTACCGCCCAGAATAGCGGCTTCTATGCCGGGGACGGCCAAGCCATCGACATTACTGGCGATTATGGCTTCAAACTCGGAAAGCAGGGCGGCTATCTCAACCTGGCGGGGCAATTCACCAATCAACTCCCGAGCAATCGGTCTGGCGCCTATTCTAAAGAGACATATTTCCCGCTTCCGAATGGCAGCCCGGACCCGCGGGCGGCGATACTTGGGACCGATCTCAGCCGCAATCTCGGCGTCGTGCGCAGTCAACTTGAAACATTCAGCGCTAACGGTGCCATCCCGATTTCTGAAGGGGCCGAATTCTATACGACGGACACCTATTCCCATCGGGACGGCTGGGTACCTGAGGCATATCGCCCGGCAGCGGACGACGAGACCGTGCGCGAGATTCATCCCAACGGTATGGCCCCTTACCTGACAATGACCGAAAACGACTTTCAGATAAATAATGGCTTTCGGGGCAGCCTTGGAAAATGGTCGTGGGATGTCTACACGAACTATGGTCGCGATCAGCAGCGCTACGGCATGCAGGATTCGGATAACCCGACCTATGGTTTGCAGAGCCAGACGAATTTCTACGACGGAACAAATATTGCCTCAGACCTTAGCTCCGGTTTCAAGGTATCCCGCCACTTTGATACGGGCTTTCTGCCGAAGCCCCTCAACCTGGAATTCGGCGGAGAATATCGCCACGACACGTTCCAGTTGACTCCGGGCGATCTTCAATCCTGGTCAAATGGTGGCATCCTGATCCTGGGTGGCCCAGACGCCGGCAAGCCCGCGTCGGCCGGTGCGGCGGACCATTCCGGAACGCCACCAAGCCTTGCCAGCAGTGCAGGTCGGGACGTCTTCGACGGACACGCGAATCTTGACTTCTTCGTGCTTCCGAACTGGGAGTGGACGTTGGGCGGTCGCGTGGTCAATTACAGTGACACCACGACCGTGTCGACCGGATCGATCGGCACACGCTATAACATCAACAAGCGTTGGGCCATTCGCGGCAGCGTCAACACGGGCTACAGGCCTCCAACCTTGGCTCAGCTGAATTACTACTCTGCCGCGCAGGGCCCCACATATACGACCGTACAGTTGCCCAGCGACAGCGTCGCGGCGCGCGCGCTAGGCTCCAGTGGTCTAAAAGGGGAGTATTCTCGCTCCTATAGCGTGGGCCTCGATGCCACACCTGTGGATAACTGGCACATCACCGCCAACCTGTACCGAATCGCCATCAACGACCGTCTCGCCGACTCCACGCAGTTTGGCGGCCCGGTTCTGGAAGGCGTCCTGGGTGGTATTGGCTTCCCGAATGTTCAGTTCGCTTCGTACTATACCAATCCCGTCAACACTGTAACCAATGGCGGCGACGTCAGCACGGATTACACGCTTCATCTGCAGCGCTATGGCACTCTTAGATTAGCTATGGCGATCAATTTTGCTGACACGGAAATCACACACTTCAACCAAACCCCGAGCCAGCTTGCTCAGTTGGGATTTCAATATTTCAACGCGGTTTCCCAAAACACATTGGAACACCAGTACCCGAAGAACTCCGAAAATATTAGTGCCAACTGGAAGGTCAGCAAGTTCTCGATTTTCGCACAGGAACAACGATTCGGGTCCTACACATACATCCTGTCTCCGGGGCTGCCAGAAAACGATTGGTCACAGGTCCATCCGGGATTCATCACGAACGTTGAGCTCGGCTATGACGTCCTGCCCCGACTACACATTGCGGTAGGCGCCAACAACCTATTCAATAAGTATCCGACCATGATCAATCGCGCACTCGACATCAAATACCAGAGCGGGATCTTTACCTACCCACAGACCTCGCCCTACGGCTTCAACGGCGGCATGTACTATGTGAAGGGTAGCTGGACCTTCTGAGATAGAGCGCCGCGCTCAGAGACTTGAGTTCACCAGCAAGGCAGGGAGACTAACGAATGTTGAATCGCCGCAACTTGTTGGCTGTCTCAACACTGGGCGCGAGCGCGGCACTGGCCGATCTAAAGCCGGCTATTGCGAAGGATGATGTGAACCCGACACATACGTGGTGGAAGGAAGCTGTCGTCTACGAAATCTATCCCCGCTCCTTCAAGGACTCGAATGGTGACGGGATTGGTGACCTCGGTGGGATCATTGACAAGCTTCCCTACATTCGAGATCTCGGCATCGATACGATCTGGCTCGCGCCGATTTTCAAGTCGCCGAACCGCGACAACGGCTATGACATCAACGATTATCGGGCGATCATGCCCGAGTTCGGAACGATGGCGGATTTCGACACTCTCATGTCGAAGGCGTCGAAGCTCGGCATACGCATCATCCTCGATCTGGTCGTCAATCACACCAGCGACCAGCATCCCTGGTTCCAGCAGAGCCGTCTCTCCAGAGACAACCCTTACCGAGACTACTATATCTGGCGAAAGCCCGGCCATGGTGGGGCGCCCAACAACTGGCCGTCGGTCTTCGGCGGTAGTGCCTGGACGTTCGATCAGGCAACCGACAGCGGCTATCTGCATCTATTTTCACCCCAACAGCCCGACCTGAACTGGGATAACCCTGCGGTCCGCGATGAGATCTTCTCCATCATGCGGTTTTGGCTGGACAAGGGTGTGTCCGGTTTTCGTATGGACGCAATCACGCTCATTTCCAAGGATCCGTCACTACCGAACCTGACGCCCGAACAGCTACACGCCCCTGAATATGTTTATGCCGCCGGGCCGAAACTTCATGCCTATTTACGGGAGATGAACGATCGCGTCCTCTCCCACTATGACGCGATGACGGTTGGCGAGGCATACGGTATTCGTGCCGATGAGGTCTCTCTCTTCACTGATCGCAGTCGTCGTGAACTGGACATGGTGTTTGCGTTCGATATCGTTCACATAGACCGTGATGGGTGGCGCAAGATCGCATGGCCCTTGTCAAAACTGAAAAAGATTTATGCAGAGGCCGGACAGCCCAAGTCCCAGGATTCCTGGAACACCGTCTTCCTGGATAATCACGACCAACCGCGCGCAGTCTCTCGTTTCGGCAACGATAGTGCGCAGTTTCGGGAAGTGTCCGCGAAAGCCATCTCCACGCTGCTCCTGACGCAGTGCGGCACGCCATTCCTCTTCCAGGGGGAAGAGCTCGGCATGACAAACTTCCCGTTCCGGACCCTCCGTGACTTCAAGGACGCACAAGTCGCGTCGCAGTGGAAGGCCAAAGTAGACGCGGGCCTGGTTGCACCGGACGTATTTCTTGAAAATCTGAAATCTCTGGGCCGAGACAACGCACGCAGTCCCATGCAATGGGACAGGACGAAGAATGCAGGCTTCACCACCGCAGCAAGCCCGTGGTTTCCCGTGAATCCGAACTATACGGACGTTAACGCCCAATCATCCGTATCCGACCTGAATTCACTCTATCACTATATAGGGAGGCTGATCGCTCTCAGGAAGAAACTTCCAGCGCTTATTCATGGATCCTATCGTGATCTCGACCCGGACCATGTCTCTGTATTCTGTTATGCCCGCCAATGGAACAACAGCACGATCGTGGTCATGATCAACATGTGTGACCGGGGCATCACCTACGAACCTCCCGTGCCGCAGCTTGGCTCGCTAGTGACATCCAGCAACGAACAGCCAAACGTCGGAAAAGGCATTACCTGGCTGCAGCCATGGGAAGCGCGCATCTACGCTGCGTAATTTTCTTCATAATCACATCGATCCGGAAATTTCGTCGTAGAATCACGGAGCACATGACGCAATGATTTACACTGGAAGCGTCTTCGAGATGGCCAAGCGCCAGTTTGAAGACATCGCCGATCATATCGGAATCCCAGACTCCGAGCGAGCCCGCCTGCTCTATCCCAAGAGAGCAATCGCCGTGTCCTGCCCGATTCATCGGGACGACGGCACGACGGAAGTCTTTCAGGGATACCGGGTGCAACATCACCTGTCGCTGGGAGCGACCAAGGGCGGCGTACGCTTCTCTCCAAACGTCGATGTTGGTGAGGTGGCGGCGCTCGCCATCTGGATGAGTTGGAAGTGCGCGCTTGCCGGCCTTCCATATGGCGGAGCAAAGGGAGGTGTAACGGTGGATCCCCGCACACTCTCACCGCGCGAGCTTGAGGCCCTGTCACGCCGCTATATGCAGGAGATGATCCCGTTCGTCGGTCCTCACACCGACGTCATGGCCCCGGATGTCGGCACGAACGAGCAGGTCATGGCGTGGTTCATGGATACATATTCCATCAATTGCGGTCATACGGTCACGGAGATTGTAACAGGAAAGCCCGTCTCCTGCGGCGGTACGGCCGGGCGACGGGAGGCGACGGGAAGGGGCGTCACGCATACGGCCATGCGGGCCGCCGAGACTATTGGTCTTGAGGTCAGCGGCTCCACGGCGATCATCCAGGGCTTTGGGAATGTCGGGTCGGTGGCCGCGATTGAGCTGGCCGCACGCGGCGTTAAAATCATTGGCGTGAGTGACCACAGCGCGTGCTATTTCGATCGCAATGGCCTGCCGGTCGCCGAATTGGAGCAGTATGCCGCCCATCATGGGTGCCTGAGCGGCTTTTCCACCGAACTATTGGAAGATCCTCAAGAACTTCCGTATCATGCATGCGATTTTCTCGTCCCTGCCGCGATGGAGCGTATGATCGACGCACACGCGGCGCGGCGCCTCCGTTGCAGGATCCTTGCGGAAGGCGCGAACGGGCCGACCACCCCTGAAGCCGACACTGTTCTGGCCCAACGCAAGGACGAGATTTTTGTCGTACCCGACATCCTGTGTAATGCGGGCGGTGTGGTCGTCAGCTATTTTGAATGGGTACAGGATCTTCAGAAGCTGTTCTGGGAAGAGGAAGAGGTCAATACCCAGCTCTTTCGAATCATGGATCGCTCGTTCGCCCAGATGCTGGCGCGCTCACGGGCGGACGGGATCTCGAACCGTCTCGCCGCCATGGCCATTGGCGTCGAGAAGGTGCGTCAAACGAAGGCCGCTCGGGGTCTTTTCCCGTGATATCCTCTGGCCCGCTGGGAGGCGTCAAAAGGTTTTACTATACCCCCAGAGTCTCCGGCGAATCGTATGATCACAGGAAGATCGAAGATAGAAGAGGCATCAAACAGGCATCGCGGATGAGGCTCCTGCCTCTCCGGTCTGTCTTTCCGACGGGGCCTGGTCGTCAGGTATCCGCGCGATGGTGGTCACTCAATGTTTTGACGGTCCATTGACCGAACGCAGTCATTTTCCCCTTTCGCCGCATTGGATGCCGGCTCCATCCGCTGTGTGCAAGAATTTCCGGAGTGAGAAATGAGTTCCTTACGTGTTGCCATCGTTGGCGATCTTGGTGAGAGTTTTGGAAATTACGTCATCGGCGACGATAAGACGCTGCTTGAGCGCGTAACGATGGCCAATGTAGCCTGCGGCTTTCACGGCGGTGATCCTCGGGTGATGGACCAGACCGTACGCAGTTGCGTCGCGCGCGATGTCGAGATCGGCGCACATCCGGGGTATCCCGATCTGGTTGGGTTCGGGCGCCGTGCGATGGAAGCGTCCGAAGAGGAAATCCGTACCGACGTGCTGTATCAGCTCGGCGCGCTGAGCGCTTTCGTCAATGCCCATAAGGGCACCATCAGCCATATCGCGCCGCATGGCCGAATGGGCAGCATGGCGACGAGCGACCTCGTTCACGCCCGCGCCGTTGTTGATGCGGCCGCTTCGTTCGATCCGTCACTGGTCGTGATCTGTCAGCGTGGACATCTGGAAGAACAGGCAAAGAAACGGGGCATGCCTGTCGCCATGGTGTTCCTTGGCGATCGCGCCTATGGCGACGACGGCCTGCCTGTCTCCCGCTCTCTTCCTGGATCCTTGTTGCATGATCCGGTGGAAATAGCGGAACGTTGTGTCCGCGTCGTGCAGGACGGGATGGTCAAGTCTGTTACGGGCAAGCTGGTGCCGCTGGGGCACGATGTCGACACCATCCTGCTGCACGGAGACAATTCCAGCGCGCTGCCGATCAGTGAGGCTTTGTGCAACGCTCTGGACGCGGCCGGCATCAAGAGGGCAGGCGTTCGCGAGGTACTCGCACATAAATCGAGGGCCTGAGATGTCAGGAGGACGGTTGGATTAGCGGGCCGTCATTCAAACTGGCAGGGGATGAAATCGTCGGCCCAAGGGATCTGGTTGGAGGGCGTCAGAAGTGGAATTTGAATTTATAAAAAGGGTGCTGGATCTCGCGGTTAGACGCGGGATCACGGTACTCACGCTCGAACGACAAGGGCTCAAGATACGCATCGAACGGCGTGAAAGCCGCGGCGTGTCGTCACGTTCGGATTTGCAGCCCCCCGACGTCCCTGCCCAGGACGAAACACCGTCCCCGTCCGCAATGCCTGCGCCACACATGCTGCAGGCGGTGAAGGCCCCTATGACGGGCGTCATTCACCTCTCGCCGAAGCCCGGAGAGCCGCACTTTGTCTCCGTCGGGGACAAAGTGACGAAGGGCCAGCAGGTTGCGATTATCGAAGCCATGAAGACCTTCAGCGCGATCAAGGCGCCATGCAGTGGCCATGTCCAGGATATCGCCGTAGGCAACGGCGATGAAGTCGACGGAGGCATCGACATCATGCGGATCCATCCGTCTGACGAGGTGGCCTGAGCCATGATCAAGAACGTTCTAATTGCCAATCGCGGCGAAATCGCCCTCCGCGTGATCCGTGCGTGTCACGAACTCGGGCTGCGTGCGACCGCCATATACTCTACCGCGGATCGTGACGCGGCGCATGTGGCGCAGGCGGACGACGCCATTTGCATCGGCCCCGCATCCGCCGCGCGGAGTTACCTCAACAAGGAAGCCATTCTTCAGGCGGCGCATATAACCGGCGCGGATGCGGTCCATCCAGGCTACGGCTTCCTGTCGGAGAACGCAGCCTTCGCCCGTATGGTCGTGGAGCGCGGTCTGGTGTTTGTCGGGCCCCCGGCCGATGTGATCGACACCATGGGGGACAAGCTTGCAGCGAAGAGAGCCATGATCGAATCGGGCGTACCCTGCGTCCCTGGTACCGAAGACGCACTACCCGACGACCCTGAGGCGATTCGGTCGTTGGCGGAACAGGTCGGATATCCCGTACTCATCAAGGCGGCCGCCGGCGGCGGCGGACGTGGCATGCGTGTCGTGGAGAAGCCAGAGGACCTTATCGAGGCTGCTTCCCTGACACGCACGGAAGCCGGCCAGGCATTCGCGAATCCCGATATCTATATCGAGAAATTCATGGCGACACCGCGTCATGTCGAAATCCAGGTCCTCTGTGACAATTATGGGAATGCGATCTGGCTTGGCGAACGCGATTGTTCGATGCAAAGGCGCCACCAGAAAGTGCTGGAGGAAGCACCCGCCCCGTTCATCGCGCGTCACCTGATCGCCGAGGTTGCGGAGCGGGCGGTCGCGGCCTGCAAGCTCATCGGCTATCGTGGTGTCGGGACGTTCGAGTTTCTCTATCAGGACGGACATTTCTACTTTATCGAAATGAATACGCGCCTTCAGGTCGAGCATCCTGTGACGGAACTCGTCACGGGGGTCGATCTGGTGCAGGCGCAATTACGCGTCGCGCAAGGCGAGACATTGTGGCTACGGCAGTCGGATGTGGACTTGAGAGGCGTTGCGATCGAATGCCGCCTGAATGCCGAGGATCCCGTCACCTTCGCTGCCTCTCCTGGCACGGTCACCACATGGTGTCCCGCGGGCGGCCCAGGCATACGTGTCGACTCGCATATGCGCGCCGGTGACGCGGTATCGCCGTACTATGATTCAATGATCGGCAAGTTGATCGCCTATGCGCCCACCCGGGACGAGGCCATCCGGCGCATGCTCCGCGCGGTGCGGGAAACACGTGTCGAAGGTGTCTCCACGAACTTGACGTTGCATGAGCAAATCCTCCTGAATGACGGATTCGTCTCCGGTACGTTCGACATTCACGCGATCGGCAAATCGATCAAGGTAGAACCCGATGTCTGAAAAATTCCTTGAAGAACTGGAAGAGATCATCGTGCTGCTACGCGCGTCGGGCACGAAGAAGTTCGATTACAGTTCCAGCACGACAACAGTACACCTCACGTTTGCGGATGTTGCCGAAACACCTCCGTCCCCCACGGCGTTGGCCAGCGCCGAGGAGATGACGCAGGTCTCCTCCCCCGGCATTGGCTACGTACATTTCGTGCAGCCGGGGACGGAGCATCCCCTGATTGAATTGGGTGCGGCGGTTACCAGGGACCAGACGATCGCCATCGTGGCATTTGACTCGATCTTCATGTCGGTCAAGTCTCCCGTCTCCGGAAAAATTGCAGACCTTCATGTGGTGGAGGGTCAGCGGGTTGGTTATGACGACCTGATTGCAACCGTGACCCCCTGAGGATGGCTGAAAGTTTGGGGAGCATTATTCATGCCGCAGTTTCCCCATTGGCCCGCCCTGTGAGAACGAGATAGCTATGTTGAAAATTCTGGCGTGCGGGCCACTCAACACGATACAGGACCGAGGCCGTCTTGGTGCCCGTCGGCTTGGAGTCGGTGTCGCGGGGCCCATGGATCCGGTCAGTTTTCGTATTGGCAATATCCTGGTCGGGAATCCTGACGACGATGCCGCGATCGAAATCCAGACCTATCCCTTCGAAGCGGAGATCCTTCGTGCTGGCCGGTTCGCGGTAACCGGCGCAGGTCGGGCCAGATTGGATGGTATCCTGCTTCCGGCGTTCTGGTCGGGCTTCGTCCGGGTCGGACAGGTGTTGAGCATCGCGTTTGGCCCCACAGGCGTGCGCAGCTATCTGTGTGCGGCCGGTGGGTTCGACGTTCCGCATGTGCTTGGATCAAGAAGTACGCAATTGCGTGGCGGATTTGGTGGATTCCAGGGGCGAGAGTTGGCTGAGGGCGATGAAATCGCCATTGGACGACCGTCGAACCCCGACATCCTTGATATGCCGGATTATGGGGTGGGTTTGCCATCTGTCGAGCTGAGCAGCCCATGTAACCGGCAAGAGACGCATCTGATCGCCCGGGCGGTGCCGGGTGCGGAATATGCACTCTTTACCCCGGAAGCCCGCGCGCTTTTCTGGTCTACTCCCTGGACCATTACCCAATTGAGCAACCGCACAGGCTACCGGCTTGCCGGCGAGGCATTGTCTCTCACCGGTCCTGTCGAAATGCGATCGCACGGCGTGCTCCCCGGAGTCGTCCAGGTGCCGCCGGCGGGGCAGCCGATCGTACAGATGGTGGATGGCAATACGGTCGGCGGCTATCCGAAGATCGCCCATGTCATCGACGCGGATATGTGGCGGCTTGGGCAGGCCTCGGCCAATCAGACCGTCCGGTTCGTGTGGGTTTCGTATCAGGAGGCAATTGCCGCTTCCGAGGAAGTGGACGCCTATCTCGATAGTTTGAGGTTGCGGTTATCCAGATTTGTCTCGGCAACGCGCGTGGCTCGTTTGTAGGAACATTTTTACGCGATTGCGTGCTTCTGCCCTCATCATGATCTGTCCTCGATCATGGGCCTGATGCCAGATTACTTTTTCTTATTGTATTCGTTTTTCTTGCGGTGGATGAAGTATGTCTCTTGTCATCAAAGATAAGGTTGCGGTCAACATCGCAATGCTCGGTACGTCCGCGCTGATTATACAGCCCGATGGCGAGCAGACGATCGATATTCAACGCCGGATATGGGCGATGGGCCATGCGGTCGAACAATGGGCGGGTGTACGGGAGATTGTCTTTGGGATGACGAATTTGATGGTTGTGTGTGAAACGCACATCCCGTCGCCCGAAGCGTTCTCGGAGCAACTGACAGCGGAATGGCATCGTTCAGATGCAGCCCTGACTGAGGTCCGGCTGATAGAGATACCGACCACCTACGGCGGTGAACTGGCAGTCGACATAGAGGGTCTCATCGAACGCACCGGCCTCGACCTTGCCGCAATCGCGCAATTGCATGCGGGTTCGATCTACGACGTGTTCGCGGTGGGCAGCGCGCCAGGTTTCGCCTACCTTGGAGGCTTGAATCCACGCCTGTTCATGCCGCGCAAAAAGACCCCATCACTTCGTATTGAAAAAGGATCCCTGACGATCGGCGGGATGCAGACGGCGATCTCGTCACTCACCGGACCCAATGGCTGGAATGCGATCGGATGCTGCGATGTCGAACTGTTCGATATCTCAAAGGATCATCCGTGTCTCCTTGCGCCTGGCGATCGCATTCGGTTCGTTATCGACAAGGTCGAAGCAGGCTAAGGTTCCCCCGTCCCAACAGGAAAATAGGCCAGATGCTAAAGCTCGATAACACCGTGCTCTAGCCATGGTGCCACGGAAGTACCGCTAGGAATTCTCATGCAGCATCACATCGTCTCGACATCGCCGAAGTCTTCCTTTGTCTCCTTCCGCCACGACTGGACCCGCGACGAAGTTGCCGCGCTCATCGCGCTGCCCTTTCCCGAGCTGATGTTCCGGGCGCAGAGTACGCACCGCGCCTTTTTCGACCCGACGGAGATGCAGATCTCCACGTTGCTGTCGATCAAGACCGGCGGATGTCCGGAAGACTGCGCGTATTGCCCGCAGAGCGCGAAGCATGAACAAGGGGTGAAGGCGACCCGCCTGATGGCCGTCGAGACGGTGCTGAAGGAAGCGCAGACGGCGAAGAACGCGGGTGCGAGCCGCTTCTGCATGGGGGCCGCGTGGCGGTCTCCGAAGGATCATGACCTGGAGACGGTCTGCGCCATGATCGAGGGCGTCAAGGGCCTCGGCATGGAGACATGCGTGACGCTGGGGATGCTGGATTCGCGCCAGAGCGAGCGCCTGCGCGCGGCCGGCCTCGACTACTACAATCACAACCTCGACACTTCGCCCGAATATTACGGCGAGATCATCACCACCCGCACCTACCAGGAACGGCTGGACACGCTCGCCAATGTGCGCGACGCGGGCATCAATGTCTGCTGCGGCGGCATCGTCGGTATGGGCGAGGATGAAAGCGACCGCGCCGGCCTGATCGCGACGCTGGCGAACCTGCCGAAGCATCCGGAGAGCGTGCCGATCAATCTGCTCGTCCGGGTGGCGGGAACGCCGCTTGCCGAAGCCGAGGCGGTTGATCCCATCGCCTTCGTCCGCATCATCGCTGCCGCCCGCATCACGATGCCCGCAAGCCATGTGCGGCTTGCGGCGGGCCGCGAGACTATGTCCGACGAGGCACATGCCCTGTGCTTCATGGCCGGCGCGAACTCGATCTTCTACGGTGAGAAGCTGCTGACCACCCCCAATCCCGCCGAACATCGCGACCGCAGATTGCTGGCGGAATTGGGGATGAAGACACAGGTCATCGTCGGCAAGCGCGAGAGTACATCCTCTCTGTGATATTGATCCAGTAGTTCGTCCGGGTGGAAACCCATGACAAGCCCGTACCATGCCACCCTCGCTCGCCTGATCAAGTTACGGCAATCCCTGCGAAGCATGGGTCGCTTTTGTTGTGACCGAATGTGTATCATCACGGGGAAGTACATGGTACAAAGCGCAGCCGCAATGCTTCATACTTGGGGCGATTAACGCCGCACTGCCATCGGAGAATATCCTCTTTGGGGAGGCCGCTCTCCCCGAAGCATCCATACCCCTGCGGCAACGATCAGAACACCCCCGGCAATGAGGCCTCTTGTCGGAAGTTCGCCGAAGAAGACCCAACCCACCACCGCGCTCCAGATGAGGCCGCAGTATAGAAACCCTCCGATAGACGAAACCTGGGCCGACGCGAACGCCTCAGTCTGCAGAATTTGCTGCATTCCTCCGAGCAGGCCGATTATCAATAAAACCACACTTTCATGCAAACTGGGCGTTACCCAAAAGAAAGGTAAGGTCAGGGCGGTAAATGCGGTCATAAGAATAGACTGCCAGAACGTAATGGTTGCGCTGTGCTCGGTCTTGGAAAGATCCCTGATCTGCAACGTGATCAGCGCGCCCATGGCCCCCTGGACAATCGCGGCTGCGTACGCCCACCATGGCGCGGGCGCGACTGGATGCAACGATCCCGCCCGGCCCGATGCGGCTATGAGAACGCCTAGAAATCCCACGCCGATCATGAGCCGTTTTCTGAGGGATAGAGTCTCCCCGAGGAATGGAACTGACAAAAGTGCAATAAAGAGGGGCTGGGTGTAAGATAAAATCTGTTGCTCTGCGAGCGGTAGTTTCTGGATTGCAAGGATAACAAGAAACATGCTCGAGAGCCCGATCATCGACCGCCGTACATGAGCCCAAAACCTGTTCGTCTTCAGCCTACAAGCGCCTTGAGAGGCGACCATAACCATAAAAGGTATGGAGATCAGATTTCTGAAAAACAATACCTCGCCGAGAGGTACTGTTTTTCCAACCGATTTCTGGCAGCCATTTATCAAGGCTATGCAAAGCGTGGCGGCCACAAGAAGGGCGGCACCACGTCGGATATTATGCCGCATTATAGTCGAAAATCTTGAAAGCTAGGTTCCGGCGCGGCATTGCGAACGTCAACTGATCCTCCATCATCCTGCATTCATGCAGGTCCTCGGCTCTTTGCTCCTTCGTAGAAAATTATGATTTGTTTGAGGCTATACCGTTTTCTTGGGGGGTATGTTGTTGATAAGTTCATCCAAGAAAAATATAACTATATCAGTATTTTATATATTCTGGCGTTTGAGAGCGGGCGATCCGCTGCGCCCGATCTGCCCCAGGCGAGGGGCCGTGCTGATTGCAGTGGAACGTGCGGCTGAAGCGCTTGGGCCAAGCCGAGTGGCGGCGTCTCGCGTGGCTCGGTCACCACGCTTTCCGGTGGTTCGGCACGCCGTATCCGGCTATTGCTCAGCTCTTACCCAATGCGGTCGATCAACTCCTCTTCTGATCGCGTGAAGACAAAGGGCGTGTGGGGCGCCGGTCGTGTCGGGGCGTCATCGTCGAGCCTATCAGGGGCCTGTCCCTCCGACCGTGCCGTCACCTGGTTAGCTCAGAGGTCAAGCCCGGCAACAGCATATTCGAGCCCCCTGTTGACCCTACGCCCCAGTAGTCAAGCGGCCTTCGCCGCAGGCTGGATTATGGGGAGACAGCTAGTGTTGATCTATCTAATTGAAATAACGAAATTATATTGCACATCGAAGTGAATGTGGGAATCGGTGCTTGCGTGCCCCCGCAACCATGAAATCCCGATACTAAAAGCCAAAGGCCGCCCCATGGGCGGCCTTTTGCGTTCATGGCACCCCAACCAAAAGCATATAGGAAGCAGTCGGGAGAGAAATCCCGCGTAGCAGACAGCCGCGTGGGGTGTGGCGCAACAGGGCCGGGAAGGGCACGAACCGGACGTGGCTTCTTCTACAAAAGGTTCGACCCAAGATCAGACTTTGAAACGGAATCGACGATAAAATCTGTCACGGTGCGGATCGATGTCGAATGTTTCAGATCTGCGTGGACGACGAGCCAGATTTCCCTTGAAAATGCATCGCCGTCGAAAGGTAGGCGTTCCAAGGTAGGGTCGGTATCGCCGAGGAAGCAAGGCAAGCCGGCAACGCCAATACCTGTGCGTGCTGCGACGTGTTGACTGGTGATGTCGCTGACTTCGCAGACGATAGGACGTGACCCAGCCACCGCCAGAAGCCAATGCTGATGCGGCATGTCGGCATATTGCGCGTCATAGGCAATGAATTCCCATGTCGCAGGTTGGTGGCGGTAAGCATAGTCGCGGCTCGCGTAGAGTGCGAACGTCATGACACCAAGCCTACGTGTAACGCTACTGGCCTCCATAGGGCGCGACAGACGCACCGCGATATCGGCCTCGCGTCGGCTTAACGAAACCTGTTGAGCCTGACTCGAAATAGATAGCTGGATGTCGGGATGTTGCCTGTGGAATGTGAGGACCTGCTTGGCGAAGACGTTGGTCGCGAGTACCGGTGGTGCGCTGACTGTGACCTTGCCGATGAAAGGCGACTGCGCGGCATGAACGGCTCTCTCTATCGCGAAGGCGCTGGCCTCCATTTGTGACGCAAGACGGAAGATCTGTTCTCCCATCAGCGTCAATCGGCACGATCGCGGCAGACGGTCGATGAGTCTCATCTGCAGTGCCGTTTCGAGCGCCGTCAGTCGGCGACTGACCGTTGCGTGGTCGACCTTCAAACGGCGCGCCGCACCGGACAATGTTCCCGCCTGGGCGACGGCAAGAAAATGGCGAAGGTCTTCCCAATCGAACATCTGTGCGTTTTTCCCAGTTTGGATGGGAATTATATGGAATTTACGCACTGACTGTCGATCCCTGATGCTGTTCACAAACTGGGCAGGGAATGGGTCTTCATGTTTCGCGTATCGATTGGGCAGTCCAAGCTTGTGCAGGTAGCGTCATGCCTTGGCTTTGTGGTCGTTCTGATGGACGTCAGCGTCGTCAATGTGGCGCTGGAAGCGTTGCATGCCGTTTTTCGGGCCGACATGAGCGGTCTGCAATGGGTCGTCAACGCCTATACGCTGGCATTCGCAGCGCTTTTGCTGACTGCCGGGGCGCTCGGGGATCGGGTCGGTGCCCGGCGTATCTTTATGGCTGGGTTTTCGCTGTTTACACTCGCATCGCTTGGATGCGGTCTCGCTTCTGACTTACGGGCACTGATTTTAGCCAGATTCTTGCAAGGAATCGGGGCCGCACTTTTGGTTCCGAATTCGCTCTCCTTGCTGCGTCAGGTCTTTCACGACCCGGAAGAACGCAATCGGGCGGTGGGATGGTGGGGCGCTGGCGGTGGAATCGCGCTCGCCGCAGGGCCGGTCGTGGGTGGGTTTCTGATCACTGTTGCCGGCTGGCGCGCCATCTTTCTCGTCAATCTTCCGATCGGTATGCTCGGCCTTTGGCTGACTGTGCGCTACGCACCGGCCTCTCCGAAACATCCCAATCGTGGACTTGATCTCGCCGGCCAGATTACGGCGGCTCTTGCGCTCTCAGGTCTGACAATGGCGCTGACGGAGGTGAGCGGCCGTGGCTGGACCGATCCGGTTATCGTTGCGGGTCTTGCCACGGCCATTCTGGTCGGAGTGCTGTTTCTCTGGCTGGAAGCTGGCAATCCATCTGCGATGCTGCCTCTGCATCTGTTTCGGGACAGGACGCTCCGAAGCGCCACGGCGATCGGTTTGATCGCCAATCTCGCATTCTATGGCGGTGTCTTCATTCTAAGTCTCTATTTTCAGGCGATCCGGCACTATTCACCGCAGACGACCGGATTGGCTTTTTTGCCGATGATGGCCACGCTGGTGATCATGAATGTTATTGCCGGCCGGATCGTCGGTCGCGTTGGCCCACGTCGTCTGACCGCGATTGGCATGAGCATATCGGCGCTCGGCTATGGCCTCCTGCTGCCCGTCTCGGCAACGGGTTCCTATTGGTCGCTCGCTGTTCCCATGTTGCTGGCGGGTAGCGGCATTGCGCTGACCATTCCCACGATCACCAACGCGACCTTGACGTCCGTTCCCCATGCCCAGGCCGGTATCGCCTCCGGGCTTTTGAATTCCGCGCGGCAGGTGGGCGGTATGATTGGAGTAGCTATCTTCGGATATTTCGTTCGTTCACAAGAAGAAGTTTTTTTCATGAGGGGAATGCATACGGCGATTGCTTTGACGGTCGTCCTACTTATTCTCGGAACAGTCATTGGTCTCGCCGGTATTCGGTCAGTTTCTGGCCAAAACTCGGAAAAGAAAAATCGTCATAGTATACAGCGAAATGCAGACTTCGCCGAGGGCTGATCCGTGTGATTACCAACAAGCGATGTTGGCGTATTTGCTAATATCTGAATCTTCTCGGTGTTGACTCGATGTCACGTAATTATCCTGATTGCGGCTTCAACGTCCGCGACCTACGACGGGTCATCGCGGTTGCGGAGCATCGTAGCCATTATATTATCTGAAGATTTTTCCGACGTTGCCACTGTGACAGGCATGTCAAAATCCTGACATAAACCCGAGGAAGCAGCCAGCTATAAACGTGGCCAACGGTCCAACCCGAGGGGCGGTCAATTCGTCCGCGACATCGAGAGGGAAGCAGATGTCTGTTGCTGGTAATGCAGGTTATCGATCGGCGAGTTCATACCGAAATATGGATTCGATGATTTTTGGCATCATGCCGGCGGGATGCACGGCCGATTGTCGAGAGGATCAGGGCGATCGGAAAATGAAAATAAATGACAGAGAATAGAAGAGACGATATCGACCGTAAAAGATGCCAGCCTGTTTGGTGTTAGACGTGGTGAGACTTATATGCGCTTTACATATAGCCAGGTGGCCTGAGTATTCTATCTCTTCGTTCTTGCCGCAACCCGCATCTCTTTCGGTTGTGTGATCGGGCCGAGCATACGGAGCAACGCCGCCTGGTCGGCGATACCCGTCGTTACTTTGCTCGTCCTGGCGGTGGCGCCGGCGCGGCGTCACGCCGTACTTGCTGTCCTCTCTTTGCCGTGAATCGAGAAACATGATGGTGATCAAACGACGCGAAGAAGACACGTCATTTTGGCCCGCGCGCAGCAGGTTGCTGATGGGCCTGGTCTTGATGCTGCCGGTACTCGCGGGATGCAAAGCGCGGAACACCTACCATAAGCCGCCACCACCCGAAGTCGACGTTGCACGCCCGCTAAAGCAGGACGTGACCACCTACCTGTATGCGACTGGCCAGATGACAGCGACGCGGAGCGTCAACCTGGTTGCGCGCGTGCAGGGGTTCTTGCAGGCGATCGATTATCGCGATGGTGCGTTCGTCCACAAAGGCGATCTGCTATTTCTGATCGAGCCCGCCCCTTATGCTGCCCAGGCGCAGCAATCGCGCGCCAATTTGGCGTCGGCCCTGGCGAGAGCGGCGTTCGGCGTAAAGCAATTCGATCGCTACCAGGCTTTGGCGCGATTCGATTCGGGCTCCGTGCAGCAGGCACAGCAGACACGCGCGGACCGCGATAGCGCCGACGCTTCGGTATTGCAGGCACAGGCCGCGTTGCAGCAGGCTGACATTACCTATGGCTATACCCATGTCACTGCGCCGTTCGATGGCTTCGTAAGCGCGCATCTGGTCAGCGTCGGGCAATTGGTCGGCAGTGGCCAGGCGACCGAGCTGGCGCAGATTTCGGCGCTCGATCCGATCTGGGTGAACTTCAACGTTTCGGAGCAGGATGGCGCGCGACTTTTAGCCCGTCCCGGCGAGAAATGGGAGTTGCAGGTCGAGGGGCCGGACGAGAGCGATTACCCACATGACGGACGGGTCGACTATATCGCGCCGACCGTGGATCCGGCGACAGGAACGCTGGCACTGCGCGGTGTGCTGGATAACGGCGATCTCACGCTGCGCCCGGGTAATTTTGTACGTATCCGCGTCATGACCGGCATCCGGCACAACGCTCTTCTGGTCCCCGCCGAGTGTATCGGAAACGACCAGGGCGGCAGGACGGTATTCGTGCTTACGGCCGAAAACAAGGTCGCGCTGCGGCCCGTGACGCTCGGGCCGCTGGTCGGGCGGCTACAGGCAATCGAACATGGGGTGGCCGCCGAGGATCGGGTCATCGTGAATGGCGTGGAATCGATCCGCACGGGTGAAGTCGCGGTGCCGCACGAGGTGCAGGTGACGCAATGATATCGAAATTTTTCATAGAACGGCCGGTATTCGCCAATGTGATCGCGGTGGTGACGATCCTGTTGGGCATCGTCGGCTTATCCGCCATGCCGATTTCGCAATATCCGGATGTCGTTCCACCCACTGTCCAGGTCACGACGAACTATCCCGGCGCCAGCGCGACCACGATTGCACGCACCGTGGCTTTGCCGATCGAGCAGCAGGTCAATGGCGTACAGGACATGCTCTATATGCAGAGTACCAGCACCGATAGCGGAGCCTATACGCTTACGGTTACGTTCCGAATCGGCACCGATCCCGACAAGGCGCAGATCCTGGTTCAGAATCGTGTTTCGAGCGCGATGGCATCGCTGCCGCAGAGTGTGCAGGTACAGGGCGTGACCGTGCAGAAACGATCGACCAGCGTGCTCGGGTTCGTCGCGCTGACGTCACCAGACAACAGTCGCGACAGTCTGTATTTGAGCAATTACGCCACCATCCATGTCATCGACGCTCTGTCACGCATTCCCGGCGTCGGCAATATCAACGTGCTGGGTGCAAGCCAATATGCCATGCGGATTTGGTTCGATCCGGATCTCTTGCAGGCGCACGGCCTTGAGGCATCGGATGTGCTGAACGCGATCGAACAGCAGAGCCAGGTCGTGCCGTCGGGCCAATTCGGAAGTCCACCGGGACGTGCTCAGCCGTTCCAATACACGCTCGATGTTCCAGGACGCCTCGCCGACCCGGTCGAATTCGGCAATCTGATCATCAAGACGGGAGCGGGTACCGGTGGTCAGATTGTACGGCTGCACGATGTGGCGCGTGTGGAGATGGGCGCGAAATCCTATGCGCAGGATTTCCGACTGAACGGCCGACCCGCCATCGGAATTGGGATCTATCAGACGCCGGAGGCAAACGGCCTTCAGACGTTCCGCGCGGTGCGACGGGAAATGGCTGGCCTGTCACGGAATTTCTGTACCGGCCTCGGTTTTTGAGACATCTGGTTGGAGCCTAAGCGGCGAGAGCCGCGGTGGAAAGAGCTTTGGCGCGCACGGCGTTCGGTGACATGAACCCGTGCCGTTCAAGGAGCCATGTTTCATTGTATAGATCGCGGAATTCCAGCAGGGCCTGTCGGAGATCCTCGACGTTCTCGAAGTTCCGGACCCAGAGCAGGTTCTCCTTGAGTGTCCGGATGAAGCGTTCGGCGCAGCCATTGCCCTCGGGGGCGCGGACGAATGCCGGCGAGCTTTCGATGCCCAGGAAGCGAATTTCGTTCTGGAAATCATCGGACATATACTGGCTGCCGTGATCGTGGCGCAGGGAAAGTCCAGTTGCTACTTTTTCGGCGAATGCGCCAAAACAGCGGCGCACGCCCTGGCGTATGGGCTCCAGGGCCTCGAAGCGGGTGCCGCGCCGGGCGGCATGAATGCCGGCGCATTCGCCGCTGTGATGATCGATGGCAATGAAGACGGCGGCCTGTCCTTCCTGCGTCCATGTCGACGTCATGTCGGTGCCCCACATGATGTCGAGGGCATCCGGGATGATGGTGCCGTCATGGTTGCGCGGTCCCTTCGGCGCGCCGGTCCGCGAGGGGGCGAGCAGATCGTTTTCACGCATCAGGCGCAGCGTCCGGCGACGGGACGTGCGTACGCCCGCGACCCGCAGTCTTGCCCAGACCTTGCGGTGCCCTTCGCCATGAAACGGGCTGGCCGTGATGATCGCACGGATGCGCCCGACCAGTTCGGCGTCCGGCATGGGGCCTGTCGGGCCGCGCCGCCGCAAGGCTGGTCTCACCTCCATGGGCGTCCGGCGGCGGTAGAGTGTCGCCCGGCTGATGTTCCAGACCCGGCAGACCGCCGCCAGTCCATAGGGGCGACCGGAAGAGGGGGAGACCGCCGCACTCATGGCCGCAGCCTCCGACGGGCCAAAGGGCGGCCAGCCTCCATGGCCGCGATCTTTTCACGCAGCAGTTCACGCTCGATCATGACCTCGCCGAGCTTTGCCTTGAGGCGATCGCTCTCCAGCGTTTCACCGTCAGTCTGACGTGTCGCAAGACTGGCCTCGCCCCCGGAAAGGAAGGCGCTCTGCCATCCGCTCAGGGTTGCGGCCGTCACGCCCAGTTCGCGCGAGACCATCTCCATGTCCTCACCGCGCAGCAGACGAAGCACGGCCTCCTTCTTGCGGCGGCGTGACATGCGTCCGCCATGCCCCGGTCGTTTCGCGTCGTTCTTCAACTCGTTCGTCATTCTGACACCCTCGCGCATTCCTCACGCGCTTATCTGGTGTCTCAAAAAACCGATAGGCGGGAGATTTCCCCCCCGGCGTCGCTTCGGAGATTCCGTTCGATACGACGACATTCGTCAGCGCTTCGATCCAGGAAGTCTATAAAACGCTGATCGAGGCGGCGATCCTGGTGCTGATCGTCATCTTGGTATTCCTTCAGGACTGGCGAGCGATGATGGTACCGGCGACCACCGTGCCCGTGACGATCATCGGCGCGTTCGCTGCGATGGCGGCAATGGGGTTCGGGGTCAATATCTCCACCTTGCTGGCCATTGTACTGGCGATTGGCATCGTGGTCGACGATGCGATCGTGATTGTGGAGGGGGTCGCGCAGCAACTGGAGCGGGGCCTGCCCGGCCGGGCAGCCGCCACCGAGGCCATGGGCGTACTGGTCGGCCCGATCATCGGCATCACGCTGGTCCTGATGTCAGTCTTCATCCCCGCGGGGTTCCTGTCGGGCCTGACGGGACGAATGTATGCGCAATTCGCACTGGTGATCGCCGCCACCGCGCTGATCAGCGCGATCAACGCACTCACGCTCAAGCCGACGCAATGTGCGGCCTGGATGCGGCCTGTGCCGCGCGATGCGCGCCGCAACGGTTTCTATCGTGCGTTCAATCGATTCTACGCGACGGCAGAGGCGCGGTATGTCCGCCTGATCCGCTCTGTGGTCGGCCGGTCGGGCATCTCGATGCTGGTCGCGCTCGGGATCATCGTTCTGGCAATCGGCGGATTGTCACGCCTTCCAACAGGTTTCCTGCCGCTGGAAGACCAGGGCTATTTCGTAATCAGCGCGCAATTGCCCAGCGGCGCGTCCCTGGCGCGAGTCGGGGCGACATTGCGGCGCATATCGAACGTCGTTCAGAAAGTTCCCGGCGTGGAGAATGTGGTAACGATCTCCGGCATGTCGGTGCTGGATAATAGCGCCTCGATATCGAATGCCGGGACCGTCTATGTCGTGCTCAAGGATTGGAGCCAGCGCGGCTCCGGCGCTGGCCTGATCGGCATGTATCACGCGCTGTCGAATGCTGTGGCGCCGATCCGCGAAGCGTCTATCCGTGTCGTGCCGCCGCCCGCGATCCAGGGGATCGGCAATGCCGGCGGCTTCACCATGCAGCTCGAACTGCGGGACGGGACATTGGATTGGTCGCATTTGCAGGCAGTGACTGCCGATATGGTTCGCGCGGGCGGATCGCAAAGCGCGATTTCACGGATTTTCAGCACCTATCATGCCGATGCGCCGCAATTCGCCGTCTCGGTCGATCGAACGAAGGCCGCGACCCTGGGCGTGTCCGTGCAGGACGTGTTCCAGGAACTGTCCTATGCCGTGGGCTCCGGATATGCTGGCCAGTTCGATCGGTTCAATCATGTGTTCCAGGTCTATGTCCAGGCGCAGGATGCGTACCGGGTCGATGCGGCGCATCTCGGTCTGTTGCGTGTCCGCAATGCCAACGGCGGAATGGTTCCGTTGGGATCTTTGGTGCGGGTCACCCCGTTGACCGGACCGTCACTCGTAACCCTGTATAACCTCTATCCGAGCGCGACCCTGATCGGGACGCCCGGTAAGGGATTCAGTTCGGGCGACGCGCTGACGGTGATGGAGCAGGCGGGCGCGCAGGAATTGCCGCCGGGTACGGGCTACGACTGGACCGCGATGTCGTATCAGGAGAAGGCGGTCGGCGGTCAGGTCTATCTCGTCTTCGGGCTGGCGATGCTGATGGTCTATCTCGTCCTGGCAGCGCAATATGAAAGCTGGTTCATGCCGCTTGCTGTGATCGCAGCGGTTCCGCTCGCGCTGACCGGACCGGCGACGGTGATCGCCGCCTTGGGGATCGACAATAACCTTTACACGCAAATCGGGCTGATCCTGCTGGTTGCGCTCTCGGCCAAGAACGCGATTCTGATCGTGGAGATGGCACGCGAACTGCGCGAGAGCGGCCGCAATATCGTGGACGCGGCAGTGGAGGCGGCGCGAATCCGATTCCGCCCGATTCTGATGACGTCGATCGCTTTCGCGCTGGGCGTCGTTCCGCTGGTGACGGCGAGCGGCGCGGGCGCGAACGCGCGGAAATCGATCGGGATCACCACCCTGTCGGGAATGATCTCCTCGACCTGCCTCGCCGTCGTCCTGGTGCCGGCATTTTTTGTTGTCATCCGGCAATTCGAGGAGCGTCGCAAGGGGACGTCCCATGTATGAAGCGCTTCGCCGCCTATCTGCATGGGTTCTGGCGCCTGTCGCGCTCTGCGGGTGTATGGTCGGTCCCAACTACCGTCGGCCGAGCATCGACGTGCCTGCGGCTTTCAAGGAAGCCAGTGCGGCCGGGGTCAATTGGGGTCCGGCGCGACCGAATGACGGCGCCGAGAAAGGTGCATGGTGGCTTGTCTTCCGCGATCCGCAACTCTCCGCACTGGAGGAACGGGTCGCGGTCAACAACCAGAACCTGAAGGCGGCACTGGCCGCGCATGACGCGGCAGAGGCGACCGTGGACGAAACGCGGGCAGGTTTGCTGCCAACGATTGCCCTCGATCCGCGCATCAGCCGATATCACCTGAACGACCAGTTCGGCACGGACGGCCAGACTCGCACGCGCCCCGCGTTCAGCGGGACGATCAACTGGCATCTGGATCTGTGGGGGGAAATCCGGCGGCAAGTGGAAAGCGACCGAGCGGCGGCGCGCGCGTCGGCCGAGCAACTTGCGTGGTTACGCCTGCAAAATCAGGTCGATCTGGCCAACGATTATTTCGTGCTGCGCTACGATGATTCGATGACGTCTCTTCTGCAAGCGACGGTCGCCGCATATGCCCGTGCGCTGGATATGACCCGACAGCGTCACAATCTGGGGGCGGTCAGCGAAGTGGACGTCATTTCCGCCCAGACGCAAATGCAAAACGCGCAGGCGCAGCTTGTCGGCGTCGGTATCGACCGGGCAACGCAAGAACATGCGATCGCCGTCTTGGTGGGCGTCCCGCCGGAAGCGCTGACGATTACGTCGGGTTCGTTGCTCGGGGCGGTTCCGACGGTGCCGGTGGAACTCCCGTCCCGCCTGCTGGAGCGGCGTCCCGACGTCGTGGAAGCCGAGCAGAACGTGGTCGAACAGAACGCGATGATCGGTGCGGCCATCGCGGCGTACTACCCGGATGTGAATCTGGGCGCGCTCGGGGGATATAGCGGGTCGAGGGCACTGTTCCAGGCTGGAAACAAGCTTTGGCTGATGACGGCGCAGGGCAGCGAGGTGCTTTTCAATGGCGGCGCGCGCTCCGCCAAAGTGCGGAGCGCACGGGCCAATTACGAGCAGAGTGTTGCGGCATATCGCCAGAAGGTGCTGGAGGCATTCCAGGGCGTCGATGATAATCTATCGAGTCTGCGAATCCTGGAACGGAAGGGAGGCATACAGGACGCGACGATCGCGAGCGCACGGCAAGGCATGCGGTTTGCGCTCAACGAATATCGAATGGGTGCCGTGGACTATACGACCGTCATCAACGCGCAGACCTCTGCCCTGAGCGCGGAGGAAAGCGGATTGCAGATTCGTCAGCAGCGCCTGTCGGCCACTGTGTCGCTCATCGAGGTGCTGGGCGGTTCGTGGCGCGAATAGAGCGGGTGCTCGTGGGGGCGACCAATTTCTCCCCACGTTACTCCCGTACGATCGAATCCGGATCGAAGCTCGCCCAATTTTCCTACGGGTTGCCGGCATCGGCGAGCCCCACAATCTAAAAATTCAGCAAGATTTTTACCCAAACGGGGGAGTGTTCGTGGCAGTATCGACCGAAGCAGCAGCCTGACGTTCCGGCCCGCGTTCACGACGTCCAGCGCCAGTGTGCGAGATTCCACAGATTAGAACGCACGTTGACGTTGCTGCGGTAATTTTCCAGCCCATCGACAAGGCCTTCGATGTTCATCACCTGATAGAAGGGGAGCAGCGGAAGGTCCCGCCGGATGAACTGCTGGATGCGCGAGAACGCGGCGACGCGCGTTGCGTGATCGAAGCTGGTGTTGGCGCGCGAAAACAGCGCATCGACCTCCGGATTGGCATATTGGAAGACGTTTTGCCCCGTGCCGCCGCGGGCCGGGGGATCGATCGGACTGGAAATAGGGCGATGCGTCAGGGTCCGATCCGGTCATGTAATCGACCGATACCAGTGCGCTGTCGAACTGTGACCGGGTCCAGTATGCGCCCCACATGACGGCGGCGGGCCGGTTCTCGATCCTCATGACGACGCCGATATCCAGAAGCGATTCTTGGATCACCTCCTGGATCTGGGTGCGGATGGGGTTGCCAGCCGTCGTCGCGTTCGTGAATTCCAGGCGGATGCCGTCGCGACGGCGTACACCGTCCGGCCCGGGTCGCCAGCCGGCGCGGTCCAGCCGCGCGCGCGCCGCCTGCGGATCGAAGCGATGGCGCGGCAGCGTGGCATCGAAATAGGTGGATTCGCGCGGCAGAAAGGATTCCGTGGTCTGCTCGACATTCTCGCAGATGGTCTCCAGAATGGTATCCTTGTCGATCGCCTCGTAGATCGCCGTCCGCACGGTCGGGTCCTGGAACTGCGGCCGGCCGAGATTGAACGCCATGCCTTCGATGAAGGGCTGCGGCGCGCGGATCGGACGGCGCCCGGCCAGGGCGCGCGCCTGCGCATAGCGGTCCGGCGGAATCCCCTGCATGCCGAGAAAATCGATTTCCCCGGTTTCGAATTGCGTGAACATGACCGTGATATCGGGAATGTAACGGATGATGACCCTGTCGACCCCGGGCATGCCCAGATGCCAGTGCGGATTCGCGGCCAGCCGGATTTCCTCGGAGGGGATGCGTCCGCCCCACATGAAAGGTCCGGACCCGACGGGATTCGTCGAAAAGGCCTGTCGGTCCCCGTCATGTGCCAGACGATGTGCGGGAACGATCATGACGCTGGCCAGTACGGCGGGCAGTGGGGCGTAAGGTGCATGCATCCGCCATGTCAGCTCGCGCGGGCCGGTCTGCCGGATATCGTCGATCAGCTCCACGCCGGTGCGGCTGAATGCAGGAAAGGCCGGATCGCGCAGGCAGTTCAGGGTGAAGAGGATATCGGCGATGGTGACCGGTTGGCCGTCATGCCACGTCGCGTCGGGGCGCAACGTGACGCGCCAGTCTCGCCCGTCCAGGGAAATGCCGCCGTTGGACACCGAAGGCACTGTGACGGCCAGGTCGGGTTGGAGCGTCCCCATTTCGTCGATGAACCATAGCGCGCTGAAAAGATTCATCAGCAGCCCGTCATCGACCTCGATATGCGGCAGAAGGGGGTGGAAGACCGTCGGCTCCTGCGACAGGCCCACGATGATCGGTCGCGTCCGGCCGGCGCCGCGCGCGGTCGCGAAAGAGGGGGCTGCGGCAAGCGCGGCCGCTGCGAGCGCGCCGCCGTGACGCAGCAGCCGCCGCCGTGTCCAGGGGATGATGCGGCCGGTGTGCGGAGCGATTATCACGGCCCTAGAACCCGCCCACGATCCGGACGGGCGTGCCATCATAAAAGCGCGAAAGCCGAAACGGCATCGGGTCGACGACGGGGTCCGCCCCGGTCGCCAGGTCGGCCGTCAGCCGCCCGGCCCCTGGCCCGATCCCGAAACCGTGGCCGGAATAACCGGTCGAGATCGTTAGCCCCGGAACCCCGACATCGCCGTCGATCACGGGAACGGCGTCGGGCATGACGTCTATCAGTCCCCCCCAGTGCTGCAGCACATGAATTGGCCCGACCTGGGGGAAGAGTGTTTCGAGGTGCGCGACCGCCGCGCGGGCCAGCCGTACGTTCGGCCGGGGATCGAGGATACGCGTTTTCTCGAAAACTGTCGGCAGGTCGGCGGGCCAGGTGCGCGGCGTCGCCAGTTCGATCAGGAACCTGTTGTCGAACCGTGGAAACACCGCCTTGCGCTCGGCCCGGAACGCCGGAAGGTAGTGCCGGGCGAAACGGAAGAGGTCGGGCACGATCGGGACGCTCAGCCCGGTGCTGGGGGCGATATTGTAGCCTCCGTCGTCGCGCCGGCGATAGGCGACCGAACCGAGATAGGCCGACGTGTCCGGCAGGGTTGCAATCGGCGCGGTCCGGCAGACGGACGACAGGACCTTGAGCTGCGGCAGTGTCACGCCCAGCGTGCCGCAGAGCAGGCGCGACCATGCGCCGCCGGCCACGACGACCTGCGACGTACGGACATAGCCTTTTTCCGTCATGACGCCGCTGACGCGCCCACCTTCGCGATCGATGCCGCGCACGGCGCAATTCTGCAGCACGGTTGCGCCGAGTTCGCGGGCGGCGAGCGCGATCATCGGTGCGGCGCGCTGGGGTTCGGCGCGCGCATCGGTCGGATTATAGAGCCCCGAGCGCGCGGCACCCGCGTAGCCGGGCAGGATCTCGTGGATTTCGGCGCTGGTGACGATGCGGCTGCCGAGTTGGTAGGGGCGGGCATCCTCGATGAATCGTTCGTGGCGGGTGCGATCGGCATCCGTGCCGGCCAGCGAGAGGACGCCGCACACGGTGAAGCCCGTGTCGATCCCCCGGCTGCGGAATTCGTTCCAGATCCGGAAGCTTTCGACCATCAGCGGAATCTCGCGCGGGTCGCGTCCGTTGCGGCGGACCCAGCCCCAGTTGCGGCTGGATTGTTCGCCTGCGATGCTTCCCTTTTCGCACAGGACCACCGAAATCTTGCGCCGGGCAAGTTCATAGGCGGTGCTGGCGCCGACGATCCCGCCACCGACAACGACCACGTCCGCGCGTTCGGGAAGGATGTCGTCCGTCTGCACGATTTTGACCTGGGGACCCATGGGGCGGGAACCTTTCAATTGCTGTGAGGCAGAATGCCTTCAAGATCGAGATCCGCCCGAATGCATGCGGCATGATGGCCGGGCGCGACAGGGGCCAGCGCGGGCTGCCGTGTCCGGCACGCGTCGGCCGCATGTGGGCATTGGGCATAGAAGACGCATCCATCCGGCGCATGATGCCGGGCCCGCGCGGCGGGCAGGGCGGGAGCTGACAGGACGCCTCGCCGGGGCTCGGCCGAGAGCAGGCGCGCCGTGTAGGGATGGCGCGGACGACGGAAAAGCTGTTCGGCCGGGGCCACTTCCACCAGCGCGCCGCGATACATGACGGCGATCCGGTCAGAAATCACGCCCACCACCGCCAGGTCGTGGCCGATGAACAGGATGGACAGGTTGAACCGGTCGCGCAGATAGCGGAACAGGTTGACGATCTGCGCCTGCACACAGACGTCCAGCGCCGACACCGCTTCGTCGGCCACGATCAGTTCCGGTTTCATCAGCAACGCCCGCGCGATGCTCAGACGCTGTCGCTGGCCGCCGGAAAAGGTCGACGGCGCGCGGTCCAGGACATCCGAACCCAGCCCGATCAGGGCCAGCGTTTCCAGCATCTCCTCCGTGGCGGCAGCCCCGGTGACCCCGTGCAGGCGCAGAGGCGTCGTCAGGATCTGGCGAATGCTCTGCCGCGGGTTCAGCGCGGCCGATGGGTCCTGAAAAATCATCTGCATCTTGTGCCGAAATGGCCGCAGCGCCTGTTCGGACAGATGCGTGATGTCCGCACCGTCCAGATGGACCGCACCCGCCGTCGGCTCCAGCAGACGCATCGCCATACGCCCGACCGTCGATTTGCCCGAGCCGGACTCCCCCACGATGCCCAGCACTTCGCCGCGCGCGATATCCAGCGTGACGTCGCGCGCGGCAGTGATTGCGCGCGGCCGCGTCAGTAACCCATCACGGCGCAGGTAGGTCTTGGACAGTCCCCGCAGCGACAGCAGGGGGGCCGAGCCGGAGGGCATGGAATTCGTCATTCCCCGATCTCCCCTAGCCGGGCGCAGCGGGCCAGATGGCGCGGATCCGCGGGGCCGGGAGGCGAGACTGGCTCCAATGCGGGCATCCGGCGCGCGCACGGGTCGGGTGTCATCCAGACGCAGCGCGGCGCGAAACGGCATCCCGCGCCGCGCGCGTCCGGTGGCGGTACCTGGCCCGGCAGCGTTCCCAGCCGTCGCGTGCCGGACGCGATGCGGTCCAGCCCCGGCGCCGCGGCCAGCAGGCCTCGGTTATAGGGCATCCGGGGTGCCGCGAAGAAAGCGGCGGCGGGTGCATCCTCCACGATCTGCCCCGCATAGAGGACGATGACGCGGTCGGCGATCGCCGATGCGACAGCGAGGTTGTGGGTGATGAACACCATGGCCATGCCCATTTCGGCCCGCAGGTCCAGCAGCAGGCGCAGCACCTGCGCCTGGATGGTGACGTCCAGGGCGGTCGTCGGCTCGTCCGCGAACAGCAGGTCGGGACCGCCGGCGATGGCCAGCGCGATGACCACGCGCTGGCGCATGCCGCCCGAAAGCCGTTGCGGGATCAGGCGCATGCATCCCCGGGGATCGACGATCCCGACCTGCGCCAGAAGGTCGATCGCGCGCCATTCCGCCGCTGGGCCGCGTAGGCCGGCATGCAGAGCCAGGACTTCGCGCAACTGGGCCCCGACGGTGCGGATCGGGTTCAGGCTGCTCATCGGGTCCTGGAAGATCATGGAAATCCGCTTGCCGCGCAGCGGGCGCAGCAGGCGCTCGGGTCGGCCCAGCAGTTCGATGTCGTCTTCCCGGTTCCCTGCCGGTCCGGGGGCGCGCAGGACGGCGGATCCTGAAATATCCGCCCCGGGCAGGAGGCCGAGGATAGCCAGCGACGACACGCTCTTGCCCGAGCCGCTTTCGCCGACCAGGGCCACGATCTCCCCGCGCCCAACGTCGAAATTCAGGCCGTCGACCAGGCTGATCTGTCCGAAGCTGACGCCCAGCTTGCGAACGCGCAGGATTGGGCCGTCATCCCCCAGCACGGTCATGCCCGCCGCCCCGGCGCGATCGCATCGCGCAACGCGGCGCCCAGGATGTTGAACATCATGACGGTCAAGGCGATGACGAATCCGGGAATGACCGCCAGCCACGGATCGGATTCCAGATATTCCTGCGCGTTGTTCAGCAGGTTGCCCCAGCTCGCCCCCGGCGGCTGGATCCCATAGCCCAGATAGCTGACATAGGATTCCAGCAGGATCGCGCGCGCGATGTTCAGCGTGGCGTTCACGATGATGGCGGGCGCGACATTCGGCAGAATTTCGCGGAAGAGGATCTGCCGGTCCGGGGCGCCCATGGCCATGACGGCGGTGACATAGTCCATCTGGCGGATCAGGACGGTCTGCGCCTGCGCCACGCGCGCGACCTCCATCCAACTGACCAGCGTCACGATGCCCACAATGGTGACGAGGCCGGGATGCAGGATCGCCGCCAGCGTCAGCAGCAGGAAGATAACGGGAAAGCACAGCACGGTGTCGATGATCGTGGTGATGAGGAATCGCGTTCCGCCCGGCCTGTAGCCCGCCACGATGCCGACCACTGTGCCGATCAGGGAACTGAACACTGTGGAGACGACGCCCACGACCAACGACACGCGCCCGCCGCGCAGCACCCGCGCCAGCAGGTCGCGTCCGATTTCGTCGGTGCCAAGGACATGCCCGTGCGCGAGCGGTGGCAGGAATCGGTGATGGAGGTCGATCGACGTCGGGCCGAACGGCAGCAGGAAGGGGCCGCAGAAGCAGGCGAATATGATCGACCCGACATAAAGCAGCGCGATGACTCCGCCCCGCCCGGCCATCCTCCGTCGCCACACACCGTGTGAAACCGTGATGTCGCTCATCCCCGCAGCCTCGGATCGCAGAGATGGTGTAGGATTTCGGCGGCGAGGCTGCACAGCAGCACGAGGGCCGCGCTGAACACCAGCAGTCCCATGACCATCGGGTAGTCGCGATATTGCAGGCTGTCGAGCAGCAGCCGCCCGATGCCCGGCCATGTGAAGACCGTTTCCGTCACCAGCGCGCCGCTGAGCAATGTCGGAAGATAGATGCCGGCCACCGGAACAAGCGGCAGCAGGGCTTCGGGCAGCAGGTGCAGTACTACGATCCGCCATGTCGGGATCCCCAGCGCGCGCGCCGTCCGGATATGGTCCTGCCGCCAGATCTCGCCGGCGAAGGCCCGGGTATAGTTGCTCCACAGCGGGATGGAGACCAGTCCCAGCGTCAGGGACGGAAGGGCCAGGTGCCGGATATGGTCCGTGACTGCGCCATGACCCGGCGTGGTCAGGTTCCCGGCCGGAAACCAGCCGAGGCGCACGGAAAAGACGTAGATGAAGACCAGCCCCAGCCAGAAGGTTGGCAGCGAGAGCAGGACGACCGACAACAGGGACGCCAGGTGTTCCGCCCGTCTGCCCGCCTGCAGCGCGGCGATGATCCCCAGCGCCACGCCCAGCGGAAAGGACAGGATGAGAGAGGCGAGCGCCAGTTGCGCCGTTGCGCCCAGATGGAGCCAGATCACGGTCAGGACCGGGGCCTGGTCGCGATAGGACCGGCCCCAGTCGCCGGCCGCAAGCCGGGCGGACCAGTGCAGATATTGCTGCCACAGCGGGGAGTCGAGCCCCATGTCATGCGCGATTTCGGCCAGCCGTGCACTCGTCATGCCGGGCGAGAGGGCGAATTGCGCCAGCGGGCCGCCGGGCGTCGCATGCACCAGGATGAACCCCACCATCGAGACCAGGACCAGCAGGATGCAGTTGACGCCCAGTTTCTGGAGAAGGAACCTCGCCATGACCGCCTAGCCGTGAAGGGTAACGGGATCGAACCGAACCTGCTCCGCCTCGTCGAAGCGCGACAGGGCGAAGGCCGCGATGGACAGTGGGGGTGTCTCGCCGTTCACCAGCGCGGCCATGACCCTTCCCGTTATCGGCCCCAGGCAGAATCCGTGGCCCGAGAAACCGCGCGCCAGGAACAGGCCCGCGACGTGATCGACCCTGTCCAGGACGGGCAGGGCGTCAGGGGTCTGGTCGATCAGCCCACACCAGAAACTCTCGACGCCCAGGTCCAGGCTGGCCGGGACGACCGCTCCGAAACTCCCGATCGTCGCGGCAAGCGCAGCGGCCTTTGGCGCGATGACGGGCCGGCCAGCGCGTTCGACAAGCTGCTCGGTCCATTCCTCGATGCCGCTGGTGAAGCGGAACGCCCCGTCATTCTGCTGCCGCCCGGCACATGCGGCCTCCGCATTGCTGGCATCGGCGACCGAGATGACCTGCGCCAGCAAGGGGGCGGCGGGTCGCGTCCTGACGACGGTGACGCATTTGACGGCCAACGGGACGGATAGCCCGAACGGCACCAGAAGTTCGTTGCCGAACACGCCGCTGGCCAGCACGACGACGTCTGCGGGCAGGACGCCTTTATCGGTGCGCACGCCGCTGACCCGGCCTCCGCGGGTTTCGATCGCCTGTACACAGGCGCCGAAGCGCGTCCGCACGCCCAGGCGCCCGGCAGCGCGCAGATAGGCGTTCACCGTCAGGTCCGGGTCGGCGTGGCCGTCGGTCGGACAATAGCTGGCGGCGGCGACATGGGGCGAAATGGCCGGCGCGACGGCGCGGATCGCGGCGCTGTCGGGCAGGAAGGACAAGTTCAGTCCCTGCGCGGTGCCCTGCGCCACGATGTCGCGCAGGCGGGGGATATCGGCGTCGGCGACGCCGATGCGCAGATTGCCCTTCTGCGTGTAGCCGGTCGGCGCATCCAGTTCGCGGTCCAGTTGTTCCCAGAGCCTGACCGCGGCGATGGCCAGCGGCAGTTCGCGCGGGTCGCGCCCGGACTGGCGCACGCCGGCCAGGGTCCAGCCGCTGGCCATCGCCGCCGGGTGATAGCGTTCGACGATCGTGACCGAACGCCCGGCCTTCGCCAGTTCATAGGCGGTCGCGGCGCCCGATATTCCACAGCCGATGACGACGACGTCCGACATGGCCTGTCCTCCCTCCCGGACGCGTCAAGGCATGTTGTAGTTGACCTGGAAGTAGTAATACCCGCCGTTGAACCCGATTTGCTGGACATCGAAATTGAATTTCTGCGTGCCGAGATAGTTCGTGTCGTACGGCACGGTCCGCTGCCGTGCATTGAAAAGATTGTTCGCCCCCAGCGCAACCCGCCAGGATGGCGTCACCTGATAGCCGATCAGGATGTTCGTCGCGGCGCGCGGCGGCTGGTAGAAAGGCAGATAGACCGAATTGGAATAGGCGTACGGCCCCGTCACGTATTGCTGCTGCGACACGACATGCCCGTAGCGGATCTCATGCAGCGCGATGGACCATTTGCCGTTGCTCCAGGTGCCTCCGAAAATCTCCTTGTTGCGCGGCGTATAGCTGGTCATGAATCCCTGGTAGAGAGCATTCAGCAGCGGGTTGCCGTTCTGGTCGTCCTCGATATGGGTGATCTGCGTCTCGTTGACGTTCACTGCGACGTCCCAGTTGATCGTGCCATAGCGGCCGAGCGGCGTCTGGTACGTCGCGGTGATGTCCGCGCCACGGGTGCGGGTGTTGGAAGTATTGGCGAAATACTGCGCCGTGACGTCCGCGGGAATCAGCCCGCTCGGCAGGCCGAAACCGCCGGCCTGCAGGGCGTCGATGGCCTGTTCGCCGTTGTACACCCCGCCCAGGGTGATGCGATGGCGCATCTCGATCTGATAGGCGTCGATCGCGATATGCAGGCGCGGCGCCGGGTTCAGCATCACCCCGACCGAATAGTTCATCGAGCGTTCGGGCTGCAGCGGGCGCGACCCCAACAGGATCGCCGACCGGGAATTCACGGGCAGGATGCCGGATGCGCCCGTCGGCGAAACGCCAAGATTGGAATAATGCTCCTCGGCCAACGACGGCGCGCGGAAGCCGTTGCTGATCGTGCCGCGCAGGCCGATCACGGGTGTGATGTCGTACCGCAGGGCGGCCTTGCCTGTCTCGGTGTTGCCGACATCGGTATAATGCTCGATCCGTCCGGCCAGGTCGAGCTGCAGGTTCCTGATCAGCTGCGTCGACAGGTCGAGATACCCGGCCGTGACGTCGCGGTGGCTGTTCGACGCCGACATCGGCGACAGCCCGTCGTCCGCGGCCGGGCCGCCGCCGTAATAGGACGCGGGTTCGCCGGCGCCGACCTGATAGGTGTCGTAACGATACTGGGCGCCGAGGGCGAAGTTCAGCGGGCTCGCCAGGACGGGCAGGTGGAAGCCGCGCCGGATTCCCGCATCGGTCGTCCATTCCGTGTCGTTGAATGTCATCATGGGATAGAAACTGGTGAGGGTGGCGCCGGTGGCCTGGTACAAATCCGGGTTGACGGTATCGAACATGCCGACATCCCCCACGTTGCCCCCATAGGTGGTGCTGATATCCCAATCCCAACCCAGATGATGGCCCTTGAAGCCGCCGGTGAATGAGTAATCGTTCTGTGCCAGCGTAATCTGCGGCGAAAATCCATTGGGATAGATTTCGGGCAGGATCGCACTGGTACGGAAGTTCTGATAAGATTCTCCGTTCACATGGCCGTAACTGGCGAAGGAATACAGTTGGATATTTTCCGTGACGTCATATCCCATGTTATAGGAAATGGTCTCGCGCTGCTGGCGGGGGTTGCCCAGGATATGGTTGTCATAAAGGCCAGTGCGGTTGTCGGGGCCGCCGCGATCCGTATGGTCCATGTATTTGTATTCGGCGCTCAGGTCGAAGAAGCCGCGTCCCCTCAGGTCGGTGCCCCAGTTGGCGGATTCGCCTGACGTGAAGCCGTCGCCATAATAATAGCCGCCATTGATGGCCTGGGCGGTCAGGGCGTGGCTGGATTGTTTCAGGATGATATTGACCACGCCGGCGATCGCATCGGACCCGTACTGGGCCGCGGCCCCGTCCTGCAGGACCTCGACATGGTCGATCGCCGACACGGGAATCATGTCGATGTCGACGGGAATGGAACCCTGTTGGGGCCCGGTGTAATCGGTCATCACCGATGTGGTATGACGGCGCCTGCCGTTCACCAGCACCAGCGTCTGGTTCGGCGTCAGTCCCCGAAGCTGGATGGCGTCGGTCATGTTGGAATTGCCGATATTCATGTTCGAGCGCGTCATCGACGGGATCATCTGGATCAGCGCGTCACGCACGTCCGCCTGTCCGGTCTGCGACAACTGCCGCGCGGAAATGACGACGACCGGGCTGACGCTCTTTCGTGCCGTCTGATGCGGATCGCGCGTGCCGGTGACGATCACCTGCTCGGCGTCGGTGTTCGCCTCTGCGGCGTGCGTCTGCGTTGCCGGCAACGAGGCGATGAACGTGGCGCCGCCCAGCGCGCTTGTCAGCAGGAACGTGGATCGGGGCCGGCGCGTGGCGACCCGGATACGGTCTTGGATATTCGCGCGACTGGACGAAACCTGATGCATGTCGACTCCGCCGTTCGGATCCTTTTGCAAGCCGGGCGCGAGGCGATTGCGCGCCCGTGCTGGCAATGTCGTTTCGATATTGAAAGATGATGTCAAAATGCGTCAATTTGCTCCTGTCTTTGAACTGCAGTTTTCCGGATGGTGGAACGCGCGATGACAAGGGACAATTCGGTCGATGCCGTGCGCAAGGCGGGGCGGCTTCTGAAAATGGTTGCGGTCGGTGGAACCGAGGGCTTCGAACTCGGAACGCTTGCGCAACTGTGCCATCTTCCCAGATCGACCACACACCGGCTCCTGGCATCCCTTGTGGACGAAGGCCTGGTGGCGCGTGTCAAGGGGACCCGACGCTATGCCGGTTCCGACCCCCATGGCACGCCCCGGCAGGCGCCCGTCGATGTCCCCCTGTACAAGCGGGAATGGCGAGAAACCATCCAGCGCGTGCCCTTGGGGCGTAATGACGCGATTTTCGTTCTCGCGCGGGACCGTGACGACGTGATCTGCGTCGATGCTTGCTTCGGCGAGCGCATGATCCCGTCCCTGACCGGCGGCGTCGGTGGCCGCGTGGCGCTGGGCTTCGGCCCCGGCGCCACGATGATCCTATCATGTTGCGATGATGAAACGATATCGCGGATCACGTCACGCTCAGCGGCAGCGGGTGGCGAACACGCCCTGCGCCGCGACGTGGAAACCGCCCGTCGGCGTGGATACGCCAGTGACGAGGGCGCGCTGATCCGCGGCATCGGCGGTATCGCGGTCAATATCCCACGCCGCACGTCGGGCACGCCGCTGGCCCTCGGCGTGGCCCTGCACATTGACGATCGACCGCCCTGCTACGCAACGCTGATGCACGACCTCCGCCAGGCGTCGGAGACGCTGGCGGGCATGGTCTGAAAGATGGGGCGGCCAGGTTGCTATAAGGTCCGTTAGAAGAAACTGCGCTGACGGCAACGGCGTAAGGCGCACCCAACCCATCGCCGGTCCGCCATGCATCGTCCGGGATGCCGCCAATCCCTTCCGGACCTGGCACTGTCGTGCCAGGTCGCGGGTAGTTCCTTAACGCAGGCCGCCGGAGGCGATCAGGGTTTCGCCGGTCAGCCAACGAGACTCGTCGGACGCCAGGAAAACCGCCAGCGGTGCGATATCCTGCACCTGACCCGTGCGGCCCAGAGGCGTCTGCGCGATGATGGCCTGCTCCATCTCCGAGCCGACGATGCTCGCGGTCTGGGTGCCTTCGGTCTCGATCAGTCCGGGATTGATCGCGTTGACCCGGATCTGCTTCGGCCCGAGTTCCCGCGCCAGAGACCCGGTGATGGCGTCCACCGCGCCCTTCGTGCCGGTATAGACCGCCGAATTGGGCGGCGTGATGCGCGACACGACCGAACTGATATTGATGATGCTGCCGCCCGCGCCCAGATGGCCGACCGCGGCCTGGGTCGTCAGCAACGTGCCCAATACGTTGACGTTGAAGAGCCGGTGGAAATGCTCCTCGGTGATCTCCCCGATCGAGGCGAATTCATAGACGCCGGAATTGTTGACCAGAATATCCAGCCGGCCGAACTGGCTGATGGCGGCATTGACGATGGCTTGGGCGTCCGCTTTGCGCGAGACATCGCCCTGCACCGCGAAGGCCTTGCCGCCCGCGTCCGTGATCGCCGCGACGACCGCATCGGCCCCCGCTTTGCTGGACGCATAATTAACCACTACCGCGGCGCCTTCCGCTGCCAGTGCCTTGGCGATCCCCGCGCCGATCCCCTTGGAGGCGCCGGTGACGATCGCGACTTTTCCTGTAAGCTTACTCATGGGTGCTGTCCCTGTCTGCTCGGGCTGAGAGCGAAGCGCGGCTCCCATGCCCGGGGTTGCGGAAACGGATGACCAAAAAAAATGTGGAGCGACCTCCTACACCCACGACATATGAGGGGCATGATTTCACGTTCAAGGATTTATGGAGCGATTGCACCAAAAAATGCCAGCGAACGGCGTGATCGTGCCCGGCCAGGAACGCCCGCGCGACCTGCTGGCCGGTAGCACGCACTGTCGGAGGCCGCGATGATGGAGCGGTTGGCGTCGGGAGAGGCGTTGCGGACGTCGACCTGTTGGCGGATACGGATGTCGAGGGGCCCCGCGGTTCGCTCGGGCGAACCGCAGGCGCGGCATGTCAGCACATGCCGCCGTTGGCGCGGATGGTCTGGCCGTTGATCCAGCCGCCCTCCGGGCCGGCGAGGAACGAGACGACCGGAGCGATGTCCTCGGTCTGCCCGAGGCGTTCCAGGGGGTTCAGCTTCGCGATGCGATCGATCAGTTCGGGGGTCTTGCCCTCAAGGAACAGCTCGGTTGCGACCGGGCCGGGTGCGACCGCGTTCACGGTGATGCCGCGACCGCGCATTTCCTGCGCCAGAACCTGGGTCAGTGCCTCGACCGCCGCTTTGGTCGCCACGTAGACGCCATAGGTCGGCATGCGCATGCCGATGACGCTGGTGGAAAGAGTGATGATGCGACCGCCCTGGCGCACGCGCCTGGCCGCCTCGCGGCAGACATTGAACGCGCCCTTGACGTTGATCGCCATGCTCTGGTCGAACGTGGCGTCGTCATACTCGGCGATTTTGGCCAGCTTCAGCACCCCCGCGCTGTTCACCACCACGTCGATGCCGCCGAAAGCCCGTTCCGCCGCGTCGAACATCGCCGCGACCGAGACCGGATCGGCGATATCCGCCTGCGCCACGATCGCCTCGCCGCCGGCAGCCTTGATCCGGTCGGCCACCTTCTGGGCCGGTCCCGCGCCGCTGGCGTAGTTGACCACCACCTTGAACCCATCCGCCGCGAGGCGAAGGGCAATCTCCGCGCCGATGCCGCGCGAAGAGCCCGTGATCAGGGCGATTTTTCCGGAATTGCTCATGCCTTGCTCCTGTCTTCGACATCGCCGCGCTGTCCGGCGGCAGGCGCAAACCTAGGCTTCAAGGGATGCAAAAAATAATGCATAGATGTCAGTCCAAAGATGACTGAAAGTATGCCTCATGACCTTCGATAGCCGCCTCCTGAGCGGGATCGGCGTCGTGTCCGCCGTTGTGGAGGCGGGCAGTTTCGCGCGCGCGGGCGAAGCGATCGGACTGACCCAGCCGGCGGTGAGCCGCGCGGTCGCTCGTCTGGAGGAGCGCGTCGGCATCCGCATCTTCAACCGAACCGCGCGCGCCATTTCGCTGACCGACGAGGGGCGGCGCTTCTACGAAGCTGTCGCCCCCCATCTTGCCGGGATCGCGGACGCCGCGGTGACGGCCGGCGGAAGCAAGGCCGCGATCCGGGGGCGGCTCCGGGTCAATGTCGACGGAACGTTCGGCCACTTCGTCCTGTCGCCCCGGATCGGGGCGTTTCTCGACCGCTTTCCCGAACTCTCCGTCGAGATCAGCGTGCGCGACCGGATGGGCGATCTCGTCGCCGATGGTTTCGATGTCGCGATCCGCTTCGGCGAGCCTGAGCCGTCCTCGCTCAAGGCGCGCCTGTTGCTCGAAACCCACGTCCTGACCTGCGCCTCGACCGCCTATCTCGCCCGGCATGGCGAACCGGAGCGGCCAGAGGATCTGGCGCAGGGCCACCAATGCCTCCTGATCCGCGACCCGATGACCAGACGCCCGTTCGCGTGGGAGTTTCAGCGCGGCAGGGAAACCGTTCCGCTTCAGGTTGTCGGACGGCTGATGGTCGACGACACCGGATCGCTGCTGGGCGCCTGTCTGAGCGGCGCCGGAATCGCACAATTGCTGGAACTCTATGCCAGAGATCTCATCGCGCAGAAGAGGCTGGTCCATCTGCTGCCGGAATGGTCGGATGAGACCTTCCCCCTGTATGTCTATCACCACGCATCGCATCTCATGTCAGCCAAGGTGCGCGCTTTCCTCGATTTTGTCAGAGAACTGGCGTCATGATCCTGAAAGGGGGAAATGAGCGCAGAGAGGGAGGCTTCTCCTTGACTATTCATCATATATCCCGATAAGTGGATATATGGAAAATGAAGCCGCCCTCCGGGCGCTGAGTGCCCTGGCCCATTCCAGCCGCCTCGATGCCTTCCGGCTGCTGGCGTGCCAGGAACCGGACGGCCTGCCGGCCGGCGAGGTCGCGCGCCGGCTGGGCGTGCCGCAGAACACGCTGTCCACCCATCTGGCGATCCTCGCGCGTTCCGGCCTGGTCCATGCGACCCGGCGGAGCCGGCTGGTCATCTATCGCGCCGATCTCGCAGTGCTTCGTGCCCTGGTTCTGTTCCTGGTCAAGGATTGCTGCGCAGGGCGGGCCGATCTGTGCGCACCGCTCATCACTGAACTCATGCCCTGTTGCCCGGCAGAAAGGGTACCGTCAGAAAGGGTATCGCCATGACCATCACGATCTACCACAATCCCGCCTGCGGCACGTCGCGCAACACACTCGCGAAGATTCGCGACGCCGGGATCGAGCCCACGGTCATCGAATATCTGAAGACCCCACCGTCGCGCGACGAACTGGCCGGCCTGATCGCGCGCATGGGGGTACCGGTGCGCGACCTCCTGCGCCGCAAGGGCTCACCCTATGATGCACTGGGTCTCGATGACCCGGCCCTGACCGACGACCAACTGATCGACGCCATGATGGCGCACCCGATCCTGATCAACCGCCCGATCGTCGTGACCCCGCTTGGGGTCAGGCTCTGCCGGCCGTCCGAAACCGTGCTCGATCTCCTGCCCGAACCGCAGAAGGCGGCCTTCGCCAAGGAGGACGGCCGGCAAGTCGTCGTTGACGGCGGAAAGCAGGTCGTCTGATGCTCGCTCTTGCGATTTTCATCGTCACGCTCGTCTTCGTCATCTGGCAGCCCAGGGGATTGGGGATCGGCTGGAGCGCCCTGGCCGGCGCCGCCGTCGCCCTGGCGACCGGTGTCGTCCACTGGCACGATATCCCGGTCGTCTGGCACATCGTCTGGGATGCCACCTTCACCTTCATCGCGCTGATCATCATCTCGCTGCTGCTGGACGAGGCCGGCTTCTTTCACTGGGCCGCGCTGCACGTCGTGCGCTGGGGCAGGGGAGAAGCGCATGTCCTGTTTCCGCTGATCGTCGTGCTGGGCGCGGCGATTGCCGCGATCTTCGCCAATGATGGGGCGGCGTTGCTGCTGACCCCGATCGTGATCGCGATCCTGGCGCAACTGCGCCTGTCCCATACGGCGGCGCTGGCCTTCATCATCGCGACAGGCTTCGTCGCGGATACCACCAGCCTGCCGCTGGTGATTTCCAACCTGGTCAACATCGTCAGCGCGAATTTCTTCGCGGTGCCGTTCGACCGCTACGCCGCTGCGATGGTGCCGGTGAATCTGGTCTCGCTGGCCGCGACATTGGGCGTGCTGTGGCTGTATTACCGGCGCGACGTGCCGGCCTCGTATCCGGTTGCAACCCTTCCCGCGCCTGCGAGCGCCATCCGGGACCTGCTGGTGTTCCGGGCGGCGTTTCCGCTGCTGGTGGCACTGCTGCTCGCCTATTTCCTGACCGCGCCGTTCCATCTCCCGGTTGCGATCGTTGCCGGCGTCGCCGCCGCGATTCTCTTCGCCCTCGCGGTGAAAAGCCCGGTCATCCGGGTGCGCAAGGTGCTGCACGGCGCACCATGGCAGATCGTCATCTTCAGCCTGGGCATGTATCTGGTGGTCTACGGGCTCAAAAACGCCGGCCTGACCGATCATGTCGCGGACGCACTGGTCTGGCTCGGCCATCGGGGCACGATCGTCGCCACGGTGGGGACCGGTGTCCTGGCAGCCCTGTTGTCATCGGTGCTGAACAACATGCCCAGCGTGCTGGTGGGCGCATTGTCGATTCGGCAGGCGCAGGACATCACGCCGCTCACCCGCGACCTGATGGTCTACGCCAATATCATCGGCTGCGACCTGGGACCGAAATTCACCCCGATCGGCAGCCTGGCGACCCTGCTCTGGCTGCATGTGCTGGCCGGCAAGGACTACCGCATCACCTGGGGCCAATACATGAAGGTCGGGCTGATCATCACCCCGCCGGTGCTGCTGGTCGTGCTGCTGGCACTCGCCGTCTGGCTGCCGATGATCAGTTGACCACCGCGACGCGAAGGGAATCCCGACCTCTCACGCTTGAAGCCGAGCGCATGCTCGACTTGAGAGCGGCCGCGGCTCAGAAAGGAGAGGGGCCACCGGCATCGGGGTCGGGTTCCTGCCCATCAATCCAGAGCAACGCCTGTTGCTCGCTCGTAAACGGCCCTCCATCGAGAATATCTGTGCCGTCCATGACATACCAGCCATCTTCATGGGGGGCCGGCGGATTGGTCCTGGCATCAAGAAATATCGGGATCATGGGTCTTTTCCCGCTGTATCTTGCGTTCCTTTCAGAAAATTCTCTTCGTCCTGGCGCGTAGCGAACGGGACTTCCTGCTTGTCGTCCAGTTCGTTCATGCTGCCGCCGGAATTGCCGAGATTCTGCTCCAGCCACGCCTCTTCGACGGGCTGTCCGTCCGGACCCAACGGCACCGGCGATTCGACGGGAATCTGGCCGGCATCGGGGTTCAGTTCCATGCCGATCAACTCGGACGCCTGCGCCTTATAGGCATCGGGACCGCAGGCCGGCTTGCCGTCTGCGGCCCACAATTCCTTGGCCCTGGCGAGGATGCGCGCTGCCGTCTGCGGTGAATCTTCAAGCGGGTTGTCCATGTTCGGAAGTCCTCGACAATTGTGCCCATGGCTGGTGTGCGCCGGTGCCGGACAGGCCGGCCTGTCCCGGCATCCTCAAGCTTCGAAACGGCGAGACAGATCCAAATGTCCTTCCGGGAATTTGCGGCACGCGGCATGCGATTCCGTGACAAGACGTTCAGGCGCATGTTCCGGCGGGGACCGGCCTTCGCCGATAACGCCGCAGCACGCCGAAAGCTGCGTTCCCGATCATCAGGATGCCGCCGGCGCCAGTTCCCCCGCGGCATCGATGGCGACCGTCGCCTCGCTGGTGAGGACGCGGAAGGTGAAGCTCTCCTGCAGATACAACTCAACCGTGTCGGCCGTGTGGCTCAGATAGCCGATCGAGAAATCCTGCCCGATATCAAGCGCCAGATCGCCGCCCCGCATGGTCACGACGAAAGCCCCCTCGATGGCCGGCGCCCAGACGAGCTTGCCGTCGATCATGCTTTCGATGTGCTTGCGGATGGGATATCCGTCATCGTCGCCACTGCCGACCGCCAGGAATGCCTGCGCCCCCAGGACGATCGAATAGGGACCGTTCACGCCCGCGAGACGCAGGCTGGCGAGGGCATCGGCGATGACATGGGGATAATCCTGTACCGACGCCGGAAGCTTCAGATGGGCATTGGACGTGCCGGCGCGAATGCCCTGGATGCCCGCTGCGGCATATCCCTCGAAGATGGCGCGGTCTTCCGCGAACGCGATCGTCTTCGCGGCATCCTTGACCGGCTGCCAGTCGGAATCCTGAGAGCCCCGCTCCACGGCATCGATTTCCTCGCGCGACAGGACGAAGGGCACACGCAATTCGACGAGCGGCAGAATGTCACGCCGCATGGCGCGAATCCCGTCGGTCGGCGCATCGATCCGGCTGGCGCGACCGGTTCCGATACCGGCAAGCGACAAGCCTTTGGGTTCCGACGTATCGACGACACGCCGCCCGGCGAGATGCCGCCGGATCGTACGGGCCGCTTCCTCTTCGATCTGCTCCCAGGCCATGCTGGAAACGGGGGCGAGATGCCGGTGAAGATTGTTCATGTCAGGGTTCCTCTTTCAGCGAGCCAATGCCCAGCGACGGATCGGCCCGGTGTGCCTTGGGGGCGGGTTCGGGGGGCGCGGATGCACGGCCGGTCTCGTCGGGCGACCGTGCCGGCGCAGCGATGTCCGGAGCGCCATCCAGGAAATCGGCGGTCGGGATGAAGAACAATGCGCCGGTGACGGCGGTGCTGACGTCCAGAATCCGGTCGTAATTCCCCGGGGGCTTTCCGACGAACATATTGTGCAGCATCTGCTCGATGCGCGCGGGCGAACGTGCATAGCCGATGAAATACGTGCCGAATTCGCCCTTCCCGACCGCGCCGAATGGCATGTTGTCCCGCACGATCTGGAGTTGCTGACCGTTTTCCTCGATCGTCGTCAGCATGTTATGGGCATAGCTGGGTTTGGCGGCATCGGCCAGTTCGATGTTGGAGAGCTTCCTACGCCCGATGATGTTTTCCTGCATTTCGGTCGGAATGGCATTCCATTTTTTCAGGTCATGCAGGTATTTCTGGATAATGACGTAGCTGCCGCCCGTGAAGGCCGGATCCTCGTCGCCCACGATCGCCGAGTCGACGGCCGCCTGGCCGGACGGGTTTTCGGTGCCGTCCACGAAGCCCAGCAGGTCGCGTTCGTCGAAATATTTGAAACCGTGGACCTCATCGACCACGCTGGCCGCGCCTTCCAGGCGCGAGACGATCGTGGCCGCCAGTTCGAAGCACAAATCCATGCGCGTGGCACGGATATGGAAAAGAAGGTCGCCCGGGGTCGAAGGGGCATGATGCACGCCGTGGATGGCCTGGAACGGATGAAGATCCTTCGGTCGCGGAGCGCCGAAAATAAGGTCCCATGCCGTCGACCCGATGCCGGTGACGCAACTGAGGCGCCCGTCGGGGATACGAAAACCGACGCCGCGCAACAGCGAGGAAAGATCTCCCAGCAGGTCCCGGAGTTGAGCGCCTGCCGCGGCTTGATCGCCTGTGTTCAGGGTCGCGACAAGGAATAAGGCGGCCTGGGTCAATTTGGCGTCGACGGGTTGAGAAGTGGCCAATGGACGGAAACTCCCTTCATGCTCCCCGAGCCGCGAGCAGGCATCTTCTGCCGCCCGATGCCAGGACGGCTGCCGGCCGGATGACCATGGATCATAGGTATAATCGAATCCGAGGGAAAGGATGAGTTGTTATAACCAGTACGCATAAGAATATAAATAAAAGGTCTTGGACGCATGATAGCAGGTTGATTTAACACCATACCGGTCACGTCACGCCATCTGTTTTGACGAACGGTCCCGTGGCCTTGGCCGTTGTCGAATGCTTCCTGCCCCTTCAGCGTCAGTTCTTTTGATCGGGATTTCGTAATGCCAGGGATTGCGGAAAATATTGATGCAGAATGCCCATGATATAGCGCTTTTACTTGCGCGCTTCCAGTTCGCCTTTACCGTGGGCGTTCACATCATCTTTCCCGCCTTTTCGATCGGCCTTGCCGCCTATCTTGCCGTGCTCGAGGGCGCGTGGCTGGCGACGGGGCGGCAGGTCTTCCTCGATCTCTATCGCTACTGGATCAAGGCGTTCTCCATCGTCTTCGGCATGGGCGTCGTCTCCGGACTGGTGATGGCCTACGAGTTCGGCACGAACTGGTCGGTGTTCTCCAAGAAGGCGGGGCCGATCACCGGCGTGCTGCTGTCCTACGAGGTCATGACCGCCTTCTTCCTCGAGGCCGGCTTCCTCGGCGTCATGCTGTTCGGCATGAGCAAGGTCGGGCGCGGCCTGCATTTCGCCGCCACCTGCTGCGTGTCGGTGGGTACCCTGATTTCCATGACCTGGATCCTGGCATCGAATTCGTGGATGCAGACGCCGCGCGGCTACAGGATCGATCCCGCCACCGGGCAGTTCCTGCCCGATGACTGGCTGGCCATCATCTTCAACCCGTCCTTTCCGTTCCGGCTCGTTCACATGGGCCTGGCCGCGTTCCTGTCCGTCGCGTTCGCCGTCGGCGCGACCGGCGCCTGGCACATGCTGCGGGCGCGCCGCGCGGGCGCGATCGCGAGCGAACCGGTGCGGGTGATGTTTTCCATGGCCATGTGGATGGCCGCCATCGTGGCGCCCGTGCAGATTCTGGCCGGCGACGCGCACGGCCTGAACACGTTGAAATACCAGCCGGTGAAGATCGCCGCCATGGAAGGCGACTGGGAGACCGAAGGGCGTGCGCCGGAACTGCTGTTCGGGATTCCGAACATGAGGACCGAGCACACGGATTATGCGGTGAAGATCCCGCTGCTCGGTTCGCTGATCCTGACGCACAGCCTGGACGGCAAGGTGCCGGGCATGAAGGATTTCCCCCGCGACCAGCGCCCGCCATCGCCGGTCATTTTCTTCTCCTTCCGCATCATGGTGGCGCTCGGCGTCCTGATGATGCTGGTCGGGCTCTGGTCGCTGTGGCATCGCCGGAACAGTACCCTGTTCACCAGTCCGGTCTTCCATATCGTGGCGCTGTGCATGGCGCCGGCCGGGTTCATCGCCCTGCTCTGCGGCTGGGTCACCACGGAAGTCGGCCGCCAGCCCTGGACCGTCTATGGATTGCTGCGGACGTCGGACAGCGCGGCACCGGTCATCCTGTCGAGCATGGCCGTGTCGATGACGGCCTTCGTCGTCGTCTATGTCATCGTGTTCGGTTCCGGCCTGGGGATCCTGATCCGGCTGCTGGCGCGCGCGCCGCAGGAAGGCGAGCCCGACACCGCGCCGGCACGGGCGTCCGACATGCTGGCGACGCGCGTCCACCCGGCCGTTGTGACCTTTTCTTCCGGCAAGGGAGCCTGAAGGCATGATGGATTTCGCACACTGGCTTCCGATCGTCTGGGCCGTGATCCTGATCGCCGCGATCACGATCTATGTCATTCTCGACGGGTTCGATCTGGGGATCGGCATGCTGTTCGCGCTGGAGCGCGACCGGGGCCGCCGGGACGTGATGGTCAATACCATCGCGCCGGTCTGGGACGGTAACGAGACCTGGATGGTCCTCGGCGGGGCCGTGCTGTACGGGGTGTTCCCCGGGGCCTATGCCACGCTGCTGCCGGCCTTCTATCTGCCGATCGTGCTGATGCTGCTGGCCCTGATCTTTCGCGGCGTGTCGTTCGAGTTCCGCGTCATGACGCGGGGTACGGCGCGCGAGGCGCTGTGGGATACCGGCTTCATGGCGGGGTCGGGCATTGCCGCCTTCTGCCAGGGGGCGATCCTGGGCGGCGTCGTGCAAGGCGTCTCCGTGACCGACGGCGCGTTCTCCGGCGGCCCGCTGGACTGGCTGACGCCGTTCAGCGTCCTCTGCGGCATATCCGTGACGTGCGGTTATGCCCTACTCGGCGCGACATGGCTGGTATGGCGCACAACCGGCACCCTCGAGGCCTCCTGCCGCCGCTGGGCACGGCGCCTGGCGGCCGGGCTCTTCGTCGGCATCGTTGCCGTCAGCCTGTGGACGCCGCTGCTGCACGCGCCCTATCTCCGCCGCTGGACCGACTGGCCGAACATCGCCTTCGTGGCGCCGGTGCCCGTCCTGGTGGTCGTGCTCGGCCTGCTGCTGGCCGCAAGCCTGCGCAAGGGCCACACGCGCGTGCCCTTCCTGTGCGCGCTCGGCTGGTTCTTCCTCTGCCTGTCGGGGCTCGGGATCACGGTCTGGCCCTATGCGGTGCCGCCAAGCCTGACGCTGTGGGACGTCTCCTCGCCGCCGTCGAGCCAGTTCTTCCAGCTTATCGGCACCGCCATCCTCCTGCCGATCATCCTGACCTACACGATCTATTCCTATCGCGTGTTTCGTGGGAAGGTGACGGAAGCCGATGGCTATCATTGAACGCATCCGCGGCGACGGATCGGAGACGGGTGAGGACGGCATAAGAACAAGAACGCACGAGGCGCAACCATGATCTTCGAATTCGAACGCGACTTTGCCGGTTCCCTGCGCTGCATTCCGATGATCGCGCGGCAGAAACTCGACATCGTCGGTATCAAGATGACGCTGCGGCAATGGAGCCGCCTGTCGCACGAAGAACGCGGCAGGCTGGCCGACATGCCGTGCGAGACGAAGGACGAGCAGGACGCCTATCGCATGTTCGTGCTGGATCGGATCATGGCCCGGACGGACGAGCCGGTCCGCTATCTGGCCACGCGGGACTTCGGGGACTGGCAGCAGCCCGGCCGCATGCCCGACTCCGTGCGTCTCCAGGCCGAGGCGGAGGGCGTGGTCCCGCCGACAGCGGAAGAATGGGCGGCACTGGCGCCCCTGCAACGTTTCGCGCTGGTCAAGCTGACCCGGTCCCAACACGAAAACGAGAATTTCGTGCCGGCATTGAAAGAATTCGGCATCCTTTAACCACTATGGCAGGCGGGCCCGGCAATGGCCATCAGGAGGTTGGTACCATGAGCAAAGAGAAAGAATCCACGTTCAAGCCCTATCACCACCCGGCAGGCGGCTGGGGCGCGGCGGGCGCCACGGCGAAGGTGCTCATGGAACAGAGCGTGCTGGTAAAGGGGTCGCGCGGCCTGCTCGCGATGAACCAGCCTGGCGGCTTCAAGTGCCCGAGCTGCGCCTTCCCCGACCCCGACCATCGCAAGACGCTCGAATTCTGCGAGAACGGCGCGAAGGCGCTGGCGCATGAGGCGACCAAGGCACGGGTGACGCGGGAATTCTTCGAACGGCACACCGTCACCGAGCTGATGGACAAGAGCGATTACTGGCTGGAAATGCAGGGGCGCCTGACCGAGCCCATGCGCTACGACGCCGCGACGGACAAATATGTTCCCGTCGCCTGGGACGACGCCTTCGCCCTGATCGGGAAGCATCTGAGGGCGCTGGAAAGCCCGCATCAGGCCGAGTTCTACACCTCCGGCCGCACGGCCAACGAAACGGCGTTCCTGTATTCGATCTTCGTGCGGGAATTCGGCACCAACAACTTCCCCGACTGTTCCAACATGTGCCACGAGCCGACCTCGCGCGGCCTGCCGCCCGCGATCGGCGTCGGCAAGGGCACGATCGTCATGGCCGATTTCGACCATGCCGAGGCGATCTTCGTCATCGGGCAGAACACCGGCACCAATTCGCCGCGCATGATGACCAACCTGGTCGAGGCGCGCAAACGCGGCGTGCCGGTCATCCTGATCAATCCCATGCCGGAACGCGCGCTGATCCGCTTCACCGAGCCGCAGGATATCCTGCAGATGGCGACGTTCGGCTCGACGGCGATTTCCAGCGACTTCGTGCATGTGCGCATCGGCGGCGACCTGGCGGTCTTCAAGGGTATGATGCGCGCGTTGTTCGAGGCCGAGGATCGCGGCGAGGCAGTGCTCGACACGGCGTTCATCGCCGAGCACACGGCGGGGCTGGAGGCATTGCGCGCGGACGTCATGTCGGTCTCCTGGGCCGACATCACGCGCATCTCCGGCATCACGGAAGAGCAGATCCGCCACATCGCCGGGATCTATGCGAAATCGAATGCGACGATCATCTGCTACGGCATGGGGCTGACCCAGCACCAGGAAGGCTCGCGGCTGCTGCAGCAGGTGGCCAATCTCCTGCTGCTGAAGGGTAATTTCGGCAAGCCCGGCGCGGGCATCGCGCCGATCCGCGGCCATTCCAACGTGCAGGGCGACCGCACGGTCGGCATCGACGAGAAGCCGAGCCAGGATTATCTGGACCGCGTGCGCGACGTCTTCGGCTTCGAGCCGCCGCGCGCGCATGGCCATCACGTGCTCGAGGCGCTCGAGGCCATGGAGGCGGGGACCGCCAAGGTATTCTTCGGCATGGGCGGCAATTTCGCCCGCGCGGTTCCGGACACCGCGCGCACCTACGCGGCGATGGGGCGGCTCAACCTGACCGTCGGCGTGGCGACCAAGCTCAATCGCGGGCATCTGGTGCATGGCAAGGACGCCCTGATCCTGCCCGTCGTGTCCCGCTCCGAGATCATCCGCACGACGGCGGGCGAACAGTTCGTGACCATCGAGGACGCGATGGCCAACGTCACGCCCTCGCGCGGCGTGTTCGAACCGGTGAGCCCCGACGTGCGCCCCGAGACCGAGATCGTTTGCCGCATGGCCATGGCCACCCTGCCGGAGTCCAGGACGCCCTGGGCGCAGTATATGGAGGATTACACGCTGATCCGCGACAAGATCGCCGCGATCTATCCGGACATCTATGCCGATTTCTCCGAGAAGATCAAAAATCCGCGCGGCTTCCATCTCGACATCCCGCCGCGCCGCCGGGTCTGGCCGACTCCGAACGGCAAGGCGAATTTCCTCGTTCTGCCGGGGCTGGAGGTCAATGACGTCGTCGCGGACCCGGCGATGCTGCGCCTGGCGACGATCCGCTCGCACGACCAGTACAACACCACGATCTACAGCAACAGCGACCGCTATCGCGGCGTGTACAACAACCGCCTCGTGATCTTCATGAACAAGCAGGATCGCGAGGACCGGGGGCTGGAGAACGGGGCCGTCATCGGGCTCGAGACCTGCAGCGACGACGGCTACCGGCGCTATGTCGACGGCTTGACGGTCATCGACTACCCGATGCCGCGCGGCGCGATCGCCGGCTATTACCCCGAACTCAACCCGCTGCTGCCGCTCGATTATTTCGACGAGATCAGCGGCACCCCGGCGGCCAAGTCCATACCGGTCAAGGTGGTTCCCAGCGTTGCCTCGGCGGCGCCGATCCGAATCGCCGGATAGAAGGCGGGAAGGCGTCGTGGATGAGATCGCCCTGAGGCGCGCGGACAGGCCGGTCCTGGACCGACGGGGCCGACCTTTGCGCGATCTCCGGATATCGGTGATGGACCGGTGCAATTTCCGCTGCCCATACTGCATGCCGGAAGCGGCCTATCCGGAAGGCTTTCGTTTCCTGTCGCCGCCGGAACGGCTCGATTTCGACGAGATCGCGCGCGTGGCGCGCATGGCGGCGGCACTGGGCGTCACCAAGCTGCGCCTGACGGGCGGCGAGCCCCTGCTGCGCCCCGGCCTGGCGGATCTGGTGGCGCGCCTGGTGCGGATTCCCGGCATCGACGACGTCGCACTCACCACCAACGGCGTGCTGCTGGACCGTCAGGCGGGCGCGTTGCGCGCGGCGGGGCTGCACCGCGTGACGGTCAGCCTCGACAGCCTCGATCCGCGCGTTTTCGCGCGCCTCAGTGGCGGAAGAGCGGAACTGGCGGCTGTGCTGCGCGGCATCGATGCCGCGCGCCATGCCGGGTTTCCCGGCGGCGTGAAGATCAACACCGTCGTCCAGCGCGGCGTGAACGATGACGGCATACCGGATCTTCTGGCGCATTTTCGTCATACCGGCGTCGTGGTGCGCCTGATCGAATACATGGATGTGGGCAGCCGCAACGGCTGGACGCGCGACGACGTCGTGCCGTCGCGCGCATTGCTGGCGCGGCTCGACACGCTGTGGCCGCTCGAACCGCTTCTGCCGAACTATCGCGGCGAGGTGGCGCGCCGCTACCGCTATGTCGATGGCGGCGGCGAGATCGGTTTCATCGCCTCGGTCAGCGCGCCGTTCTGCGGCGGCTGTTCGCGCGCGCGGCTTTCGTCCGAGGGACGGCTCTATACGTGCCTCTTCGCGACAGAGGGCACCGACCTGCGCGCGATCCTGCGCGACCAACCCGATGCCGGGGACGACGAGCGGCTTCGCCAGGTACTGTCCCGGATATGGCGCGACCGCGCCGATCGATACAGCGAGGCTCGTGTCGAGGATACGGTCCAGGCAGACGGAACAAAGTACAAGCAGGCGCCCGAAAAAATCGAAATGCACTATATCGGAGGCTGAGATGACGCGACAGGGACCCATCCTCACGCATCTCGACGAGAGCGGAAAGGTTCCGCGTATGGTTGATGTGGCCGAAAAACAGGTCACGGAGCGGGAAGCGCATGCCCAGGCGCGCCTGCAATTTCCACCCGAGGTCGCCAGGGCGCTCCACGACGCGGCCTTCATGACGACGAAAGGGGCGGTGATCACCGTGGCGCAGGTCGCGGGCGTGATGGGGGTGAAGGCGACGTCGTCCCTGATTCCGCTCTGCCATCCACTCGACCTGTCCGGATGCGCGGTCGATATCATGGTCGAGGGGGACGAAGCCGTGATAGAGTGTCGCGTGCGCTGCACAGGTCGCACCGGCGTGGAAATGGAGGCCCTGACAGGCGCCTCGGTTGCCGCGTTGACCATCTATGACATGTGCAAGGCCCTGACCCACGACATGGTGATCCGGGACGTGCGGCTGCTGGGGAAGACCGGCGGAAAGCGCGATTTCGGCAGTGTCATGCCTGTCGTCGCGGTGTCATGACCCGTCCGCTTTGCGGCCTTGTGCGCGAGACGGAACGGAGGAAGAGACTGCCATGGGCGACTTGTTTCATGCGCTGACCGTGGCGCCCCTCGATTGTCCTGATGCGCCGACCGTCCTGAACGTCGCGGACGAGGTGCCGGTCAGGCTTCTGTTCAACGGGATCCTTCCGCACGGCGTGATGATGATGACGCCGGACCACCTGGAGGATTTCGCGTTCGGCTACTGCCTGACAGAGGAAATTGTTCACTCCGCCGACCAGATCCGGTCGGTCGTGGTGGCGGAAGGGGATGATGGACCGACGCTGGATGTCAGGATCGCCGGCGAGTGCCTGGCAGGATTGCTCCGGCGCAGGCCCCGCGCCCAGACCGGGCATTCAAGTTGCGGACTCTGCGGAAGCGACGACGTGCCGTCCGTGCATGCGGCCGAAACGGCGCCCTTCCCGGTCGCGTACACGATCGCCCCGGTGGCGGTGCGCCGCGCCTTGGACGACCTCGATCGCTGGCAGGACCTGAACGCCAGGACGCGCATGGTGCATGCGGCGGCCTGGGCCGACCGGGACGGTCGCATCCTCCTCATCCGCGAGGATGTCGGCCGCCATAACGCGCTCGACAAGCTGATTGGCGCCAGGATGCGCGATGCCGCGATCCAGACGGACGGGATCTGCCTTCTGAGCAGCCGGTATTCGTTCGAAATGGCGCTCAAGACCGTGCGCTCCGGCATGGCCACGGTCGTCGCGGTTTCCGCCCCGACCTACCGGGCATACCAGCTCGCCGAACGGATGAACCAGACATTGATCGCCATCGCGCGTCACGACAGGCAGCTCGTGTTCTGCGGCGGGGCACGCTTGGCGCGATGATCGCGCGTCAGGGCGGGAAGGCTGGCACCGGGGGAAGGGCCGACAGGGCCGGGACGCCGCAAACGGGCGCTCCATCGCAATCGTCCCGCGCCGCATTGCCGCTGCGTCATGCGGTGGACCGCACATGTCGGCGGCCGTGAAAGGGGCCACTCTGCCGGCATGGCCCGGAAAATGGGCGTGGCTGTATGCGCCGTCGTGGTCCAGCACGGCATTTGCCCTGCGTACGTCGGTGGCGGCGCTCATGTCCCTGCTCGTCGCCATGTGGATGGAGCTGGATAGTCCGCAATGGGCGCCTCTCACCGTCTGGGTCGTCGCGACATCGACCCGCGGAGAGACCCTCTCCAAGGCGCGCTGGCGCCTTGTCGGAACGGCTGCGGGGTGCATCATCAGCGTCTGTGCCATTGCGTGTCTGCCGCAGCAGCCCGCATTGCTGATACCGTCCATGGCCCTGTGGGTGGGCGGTTGCAGCGCGTGCGCCACGTTCTTCGACGGCTATCGTCGCTATGCGTTTCTCGTCGCCAGCTTTACCGGCGCGATCGTTTCCTCGGCCGCTTTCATGGCGCCCCAGAACGTCTTTGAAATCTCGCTGTCCCGCGGAACATACATCGTTCTCGGCATCCTGTGCGAAACCGCCGTGGCGACGCTGACCAGTCGCAATGCCGAGAAAGTCGCATTCACGAATCTCGTCGCACGCCTGCGCGGCATGACGGCCAGGGTCGAGGACGCCATCAGGGACTCCGCCGGGCGCCCTCTCTCCATACCGCAGGAAACGGATCTGCTGGAGGATGTCATGGCCGCGAACGCCCGGGTCGAGTTCGACGTGCTCGAACTCGGGCCGGGCCATGGTCGGATCGTCGATCATGCGCGCGCGACATTGAGCGTCCTCCTCATGAGTCTCGCCAGGGCGCGTGTCGGTCTGGCGGCCTCCGAACTGAAGGACGACATGGATGCTGCGCGAGGGCATATGGCGGCGATCCTGCATCCCAGGCGGGGCGACAGGTTCCGGTTCTCGGCACATTCCCCACGCCAGGCGGCAGAGGCCGCAAGAGTAGGGGCAAGAACGGCCACCGGCATTCTCGGTGCCGGCCTTCTTTGGGACGTGACCGCCTGGGATGAAGGGCCCCGCTTCTTTTCCTACCTGACCCTCGTCAGCGGTCTTCTGGCGACCCGCGACCTGCCGGCCGTGGCCGCGCGGGATTTCCTGACCGGCGCGATGTGGAGCACGGCAGTCGCCTGCCTGTTCGTATGCGTCGTCATCCCCGCCGTGACGGCACCCGAATGCCTCGCCGCCCTGCTGTTCTGTCCCATGTTCGTCGGCGGGCTTGCTGCCCGGGACAGTAGATTGGGCACCCATGCCATGGCATTCAACATGTTCCTGCCTGTCCTCATCGCGCCCAGCAACGGGGGGCGGACCGACGAGATCGCGTTTTTCAATGGCGCGATGTCGTTTCTGGCCGCGATCGTGTACGAGAAGACGATCCTGTCCACCGTGCTTCCGTTTGGCGCGGTAAGCCATCTGCGTCGTACCGACATCTGGGTCCAGAGGCGGCTGCGCCTCCTGGCGAAGACATCGGCGACCCAGACGATCGCGCAATGGCTTTACGAAAATGCCGCCAGCATGGTCCGGTCGGTCAGGACATGCCGGGGCGCGCCGGACGACACGCTCAAACACTACCTGGCGCGCCACCTGCAGGCCATGGTGCTCGGCCTGTGGATTATCGAACTGCGCGATGCGTTGCAGGGCGCGTCGCTGTCACGGCAGACGGCGGCGAGGCTCCGGGTCTTTTTGCAAAGATGGTCGCAACAGGGTGAGGGTTCCGTGGGGCTGGCACGGCTCACGCTTGCCGATCTTCAGGCCCATACCCATGCCCAGGCCCATGCCACGCCGGAAATCATACGCGCATTACGTGGGATTATCGATAATGCCCCGTTATCAAGGGAGAGTATTGTGGAATGAGAATCCCGGACTGACACCGCACGGGCCATGTCGCAGCAGGGCACGCAATCTCTCAATCAGCGAGAAGAGCAGATCATGTTTCTGAAGCAATTATATTATCTTCGCGAAATCGAACGGTATCAGAGCTTCTCCAAGGCTGCCCAGGCATGCAACGTGTCGCAGCCGGCGCTCTCCCGGGCCATCCGTCAGCTCGAAGACGAGCTGGGTATCGTCATTATCGACCGCAAGAAAAAGGTCTTTGGCGTCACCGACGACGGGGTGCGCGTTCTCAAATGGGCGCACGACATCCTGAGGGGCGTCAGCGAACTGCGCAATGAAGTATCGAGTTCCCGGCAGGCTATCGCGGGTGTCGTCAAGATTGGCGTCATTCCGACCGCCGTGCATATCGTTCCCGTTTTGCTCGAAGAGGTCCGGGCACGATGCGGTGATTTCGCAAGCGAGGTCTTCGTCCTGCCGAACATCGCGATCATCGAGAAACTGGTAAGCAAGGAACTCGATATCGGCATCATGTATTACGATCAGTGTCCGCAGGCCAAAGCATTCGAAGTGCGTGCTCTCTATGCCGAACAGCAGGTACTCGCGACATCCGATGCGTCGTCGTTGCCGGCGGGAGATCAGATCAGTTGGGAGGCCGCGGCCAGGCTGCCCCTCGCGTTGCTCAGCAGGGAATTGCGCTGTCGGCAATTGGTCGATGTCGGGTTTCAGACCGCCGGGGTCGAGCCGATCATACGGCTCGAAACGAATTCCCTGGAAATGATACACGCCGAAGTCATGGCCGGAAAGATAGCGACCATTCTGCCGGTTTCCTCCTTTCCCTTGCGCGTGCCACCACAGGGCCGGTTAAAGATGCGGCGTCTTCCAGGTTTTTCGCCCGGCTCCGTCGGACTGGTCCGCCTGAGCGAGCCGGGGCTCTCCACATTCGCGTCGGAAGTCTGGGCCACGGTGCTGAAAACGCGCTTGCAGGACGACCTGGATCTCCTGTGCAAATCCGGTTGAGGATCGCGCTTCCCGCCCGCCGGCCAGCCCGAACCGGCATAGTCAGATATAATTTGCCAATGTCATATTTTTCATGTCGGAAACCAGGATGTACGAGGCTTCAAGCCGCGTATTGAGTTCGGACGTCTCCGTGGCAACCGACGCAATATCGGCGTCTCTGGCATTCGAAAGCTGGGTCGTCAGCATCGACTGCACGCTGGTAAGCAGCGTCGATTGTGATGTCAGGCCATCCTGGGTCACGCCGACCGTCGATTCCATGTCCGTAAGCTGGCCGATCGTGGTCGTGAGCGATGCGTTAAGCTGATTGACCAGATCCGAAAAACCGCTTGTCGAAGGCGACATGTTCTTCATTGACGACATGATCATCATGTCGCGCATCAGGTCCCGGATCGGCGATCCCGTGGATGTCGAGGACGCCGAGGACGTGGCCGTGCCCTGTGTCGCAACGATGCCGACGGCTATCGATGAATTATCGCCCGTTACGACCGATCGCTGAAGGCCGGCGGCCGCGCCGGGCGAGACGGAGAGCGATGGCGAAAAAACCGAGAGCGACGGGTCGCTCGCGGCGGTCGTGGCATCGGCCATGACCGACGATGCGCCGGCCGAGCCGAGTGTGCCGACGATGCTGGAGATCTGTGCCGCGAGCGCGCTGTTCGCAAGCGGCATATTGCCGTTGATCGGGGGCGTGTTGGAATCGTTTCCGGAAAAGACATAGCCGGATCCGCTGGACGTGTTGAGAACGGATTGCAGCTCGGTCAGGGTGCTGGCCGCCTGCGCCGCAACGGACGTCACCGCACCGGGGGACGTCGTGCCGGAAATGCCCACCAGGCTCGTGGCCATCGACTGAGCCTGCGAGACAAGCTGCGTCAGGGCCGTGGCCGTGACGGTCAGGTTGGTCTGCGCATTCGTGATATTGGCCTGCCAGGCGCCGACCTGGGTGATCTGCGGCGTGAGACTGATGGCGGTCGATCGCGTCGAACCAAGTCCCGCATAGGTTTCAGAAAGCGTGCCGGCAGACGTTTCCCACGAGAGCGTTTCGTTCTCCAGGTTCATGTCCTTGATGCCGGAAGACAGGATAAGAGAGGCGCCGGCATCGCCATACTGACCGATCGTCGTACTCATCAGCTTTGCTCCGAGCCTGTTTAATTGATGGCATCCAGAAGCGCCGTAAACATGCTTTGTACGGCAGAGACTACTTTTGCGTTGGCGGTATAGGCATTTTGCAAGGCCACGACCTTGGACATTTCGTCGTCCACGTTGACGCCGGACACGTTGGAAACGCTTGTCTGCAATGTTGTCTGGACCGAGGTGGCGGACGTCAGGTTATCGCTCGCGGTCGAGATCGTCGCGCCCTGGGCCGAGGTCAGCGTCGTGGCCAGTGCAAGCAGCCCCTGGTTGCCATTATAGCCCGTTGATTGGCTGCCGTCCGGCCCCAGGCCGCTCGACGGCGCGGCAAGACCCGCGCTTTGGCTGACATCGTTGGAATCGGTTCCGAACGCCTGGCTGAGAACGTTCGTGATGATGGTCGTATCGCCGGTCGTCGTCGCACCGGTCGTGCCGTTGGTCGTGGTCGTGAGCAATGACGGCGTGTCGGCATATATCCGGCTGACGCCGATCGCCGACGACAGCCCCACGATACCGTTGGGCGTCTCCTGCGTCGGATTGGAAGATTGGGGTACGGTCGTGCCGGTTGCGTCCGTGCCGTTCGTGAACAGCGAGAGACCCGCGTTGTTGAAACGATTGATGAGTGTGTAGGAAAACGAGTCCAGTTGCGCCTGCATCTGCGGATAGGTGTCGTCGCGCAGCGTGATGTTGGCGCCCAGCGTGCCGCCGGTCAGATGCGCGGTGACGTCCGTTCCGGCCAGCATGATGCCGGGGATCGTCGAACCGGCGTTGCCGGCGGCATAATACATGCCCGACGTGACGGTGGCGTCGGATGTGCTCAATGGCCAGGTGGAACTCGGAAGAGTTTCCGAACTGTCATTCCCGCCGATCTGGTCGGGGCGGGTCGGAAGTTCCGTTCCGTCCGCGGTTCGGACGATCATGTCGCCGTTCGCGGTCGTGGAAAACGTGACCGAAAGTTGAGAGGACAGGTCGGACATGATTCCCAGGCGCTGGTTCTCGAGATCGGCCGTGTCCGATCCGATGGCCTTGAGGTTCATGATCTGCTTGGACAAAACGCCAATCTGCGTGAGGTCGGAATTGACCGAGGACACGGTCGAGGCGACATTGTCTTGCGCGGTCTGGCGCTGGCTCGCATATGTCGTGGACAGCGTATGGATCGCGGTCGTCAAGGATTGCGCGTTCGAGATCACGGTCGATTGCGAGGCGCTGTCCAGGGGATTGGCGGTCAGTTCCGTAAGGGCGTTCTGCACATTGCCCAGATCATCGGAAAGCGTGTTCGTGCTGCCGGAATCCGACGATGTCGAGCCCTGGACGGCGGACACCGCGGCAAGCGAATTGCTCATCGTCGAATAGGATGCGACCTGGGCATTCTGACCGTACAGGGCCGATTGCAGCGCCTGGTTGATGCTCAGTTGCGTCGCGCCGATCCTGACGCCGTTTCTCAGGCCGCCCGGCACGTCGGACGATATCGTGGCCGTTTCGCTCACATACCCTGCCGTGCCCGAGTTCGAAACGTTCTGCGAGGTGACGGACAGTTCGGATTCGATCGCGTTCAGTCCGCTGGTGGCGATCGATAGAGATGAGATCAGATCCATACGCACAGTCCCCGCGTGCAAAGCCACCGTCTCTGTCGACCTCCATGCCGCCGCCTGAAGCCGGGCGGACATCGACGAGGATTTCGAGGGTTTGCTATAGATGAATGGTTTCTAAAAGGTTACGAGACGCGGCATTGAGGATCCCGGGCATCCGCCTGATCAGGACATCGGTTCGGCCGTAATCTTGTCGATCGCGTTCATGTTGCGTGTCGACTCGGTCTGTAGAAGCTGGAATGTCAGGTCATAGTCGCGCTGGATCTCGACCAGTTTCGTTGTTTCGGAAACCGGGTTGACGTTGCTCGACTCCAGCATGCCCTGCCGTATTTCCGGCCGGGCCACCGCATGTGTCCGCGCCGTCGGTCTCAGCAGGTAATTGCCTTCGGGCACCAGGGTCTGAAGATTGTCGACCGTAACCAGCCCGATAGTTCCGACCATGCCGTTTTCGGTCGATATGGTGCCATCCGACGCGACGGACAGAACATCATCCTGCTGCTGGAGAACCAGGTGTCTTCCGTTATTGTCCAGTATGGGGTTTCCCGACCCGTCAACGACCGTTCCATCCAGGCGGCGATGGAACTGGCCATTGCGCGTCAGCCTGATTCCCTGTGTCGTGCGAACGGTAAAATAGCCTTCGCCATTGATGGCGAAATCGGTCGGATTGCCCGTCTGTCGCAGGGCGCCCTGCAGATGGTCCTGATAGGTCGCCTTGTCCTGCGTGTACGCTTCGTCCTTCTCTCCGGCCGGCGTGTGGACGTCGTTCTGATGAACGAGATATTCGGAAAAAAGCTGCCGCGTCGCCTTGTATCCGTCGGTATTGGCGTTGGCGAGGTTGTTGGCGGTCACGTCCAGGGCACGCGTCAGGACGTCGATGCGGGACAGGGCAATATATGTCGTATTGTCCAATGTCTCTCTCCAGAAGGAATCGGGCCCGGCCGGATCCGGTAAAGGTATCCGGCAAAGACATATGGCCGCACATTTCCGCTATCCAGCAGAAGACTAACGGATTGCCTGCGAAACGGCAACATGCGCCGCCGACGGGCACAAGACACGGCCGCCGGCACAAAAGCGCGTTTCAGCCCTCTCGAATCGGGAAATTTTCAGACCGCCCGGCAGGCCCGGCCCGGCGCGCGACCGGCTACTTCATCAGGTTGACGGTACGGGTCAGCATAGAGCGCGTGATCTGCATGGTGTTGAGATTGGCTTCATACGCATGCTGCGCCTCATGCGTATCCATGATCTCGACCATCGTGTTGACATTGGGCATCTTGACCAGGCCCGCGGAGTCCGCGGCGGGATGCGAGGGATCGTACCGCGTCTGGAAGGGTGTCTGGTCCTGCCCGATTTCCTTGATCGCCACGCTGGAAACCCCGGACTCGTGGTTCAGGACCTCCTGGAAGGTAATCGTCTTTCGCCGATAGGGATCCGCCCCCGGGGTCGAGCCCGTGGTATCCGCGTTGGCCAGGTTTTCCGCCGCGACATGCAGCCGCTCGGCCTGCGCGCGCATTCCGGCGGCGGAGACGCCCAAACTGTCCGAAAAATCCATATCTCAACTCTCGCGGTCAGGACGAGGTGCCAAGGGCTGTGGAAAACATCGACATATATACGCTGTAGGCATTCGTCGCGAGACGCTGCTGGTCTTCCGTGTTCGCCACCTTTTCCAATTCGTCCTCAATCCTGACCTCGTTCCCGTCCGGCGAGGCCGAGCCGCCCATCCGGTCCGCCTTGCCGGCGCCCCCATGTCCGGGCAGGTGGCCTGGCTCGGTCTGCGCCAGCGTCATGGCCATCTGGTTTTGCAGGACCCCCTGAAATGGAGCGATATCCTTTGGTACGTAACCCGGGGTGCTGGCGTTGGCCACATTGCCGGCAAGAACGGATTCGCGGGTCTGAAGCCATTGCAGGCGGCGCGCGGCCAGATCGAGCACATCGGTCCCGCCATTGACCGGCGACACCTGGGATGACAATGCTTCCAGCATGCGATGTCAGTTCCCTTCCGTTCTCTGCCGGTGCCTGTACTTGCGACGCGTCCGTCTTTATACAGCGATGGCGATGTCTGAATAGCCTGTGGCGGCGATGATAACCATAGTTTTTTCGGCGTTGCGCGCCCGCAACTGAATCCCGGTCGTGGATGAACGGCAACTGGATGTGGAAATCCGATATGGGCGACTGGCTCCTGTCCATTGCGGCAATGGCGGGCATGGTCATATGGAGCCTTCTGGTGCGCGACGGCCGGATATCTCTCGCCGGCTTCGGGGTGGCGCTCTGGTTTCCCATCTCGATCGGGCTGTATCGGGTCCTGCTGCGCTGGTTGCCGATGATCGGCGGGGTCTATGCCTGTCCCGTGCGGGCAACATCGCAGCAGCAGCGGGAAATAACCGCTGGATGCCTTCTGACCGCCGCGTTTTCCATGCTGTGCCTGGCCTGCATGCCGGCGCCGATCGCCGCGGCGAATATCCTCGCGCTCAACTTTGCCTGCCTGGCGGCGCTGTTCGACAGGATCGCGGGCTGGCTGCCCAATCATGTTCTCATCCCCATGCTTCTGGCAGGCTTGCTGGCCGGTGCCCTGCGGGGCGGCGCGAACGCGGCGATCCTGGGTGCCGCGGCGTCCTGGGGGGCGGCGGTCCTGGCCCTTCTGTTCCTCTCCGTGTCGCTTCGGGCCAACCTCCTGTCCGGCGACGATATCGCCATGGCGGCCGCCTGCGGCGCCTGGGTCGGGATCGGGGACCTGTCGATCTTTCTTTCGGTGACCGGGTTTCTCTACTGGGCGTCATGTGTCGCCGTGCGTCATGTCCGGGCCCCGGATTGGGGCCGCCTCGACGGCCCTGAGCGGATACGGATGCAACCGACCGGGCCGTCATTCGCGCTCGGCCTGGCGATAACGCTGCTCCTGCACGGCGTCCCGGGCCTGCCGAACTGGGTGTATCGTATCGCGGCCCATTGAACCGCGCAGCGCGCACGCAGCGCGCGGGCCGGGGCGGCCCTGCTCCCGACAATCAGACAGGCGACAATCGGAACATCACAGGGCGGACGGCATCTGCGCATCGGCCAGCGCGCTGTCCGTTCGCCGCGTCAGCAGCCTGAACATGCGCGCGCCGTCGCCTTCCATCGGTCTGTCTCCGATCCGGTTGGCAATCCAGTCCAGCATGGGGCGATCGGCGGCCCGCGAGGCATCCGAGGCCAGCCGAAGGGCAAGGATCTGCTGGTCCGGCGTCAGGGGGCCGGCTTGCGGAATGGTCGCCTCGGCCAGCTTGCGCACATCCCCGGCCGCCGCCGCCCATTCGCCTTTCCCTTCGTGAATACGCGCCGTGATATCGAGGGAGGCCGCATCCATGTCGCCGCGCAGGACGGACAATGCCTTGGCCCGGTTGCCCGTCGCCAGGGCGATCCGCGCCGCGATCCTGCGTCTGGTCGCCTTGACGTCGTCCGACAGCCCCTGGTCATCCGTGGCCGTCAGGGCGTCCATCGCATCCTGCGGGCGTTTTCTGTCGATGTCCGCGTTCGCCAGCCCGGCCCCCGCCAGGGCGCGGACATCCGGAGACTCGAGCATCGGGATCGCATCGGAAAAAGCCTGGGCCGCATCGTCCGACAGCCCCAGGGCAAGCAGCATCTTGCCATAGGCCACCAGGATCTCGCCCTTCCGCACGCCCGGCGGCAGGTCGGACCGATGCGCCTTCAGCATGGCGGCGTCATGCAGCAGGCTGTCCGGACCCGCGCCCTGCGTCCCGATGTCCTGCGTCCCGGTGTCGGCAATCCCCGCCAGGGCCTGGAAGAGCAGCGGTGCGGCCGCGCTCTCTGATGCGGCGTCCGGGCCCGCCCGGGCAGCGTCTATGGCCGTCAGCGCCTCGTTCCATCGATGCATCCGCAGATCGGCATCGGCCTGCAGCAGGCGCAGCGCCGCGTCCCGGCCCGCCAGCCGCGCATCCGGAAGCAGGGACCCAAAGGCGGCGACCGCCCCATCGGGGGTGATACGGCCATCGGCAAGGTCGAGCGAGATCCTCTGCTCGGAGGCCTTCTCGGCGACGACCGGGTCCCTGTCATCGGCGAGTGTCCGGAATGCCGCATAGGCACGATCGCGCTGGCCGAAGCGCAATTGCCCGAACGCGGCCCCGAGCCGATATGCCGGACCGGGCGGCAGGTCGTCCAGGGCGACGATGTCGCCCTGCGATCCGTAGCGGCCGATTTCCTCCGCCGCCATCGGCAAGACCATATCCCGTACCGGACCGGGATAAGCCCTGAGCCTGGCGAAATCTTCTGCAAGGAGATGCGCCGCTTCCGCCTCATGCCCGCCCGATGCGGCGAGATACAGGCCGCGCCAGACCTGCGTCGCGCGCTGCTGGCCGTCCGGCCAGGGACCGCCGAGGCCCGCGGCGCCTTGGGTGTTTCCGCACAGCAATTCCGAAGCCGCCAGAAGGAATCCGACCCCCGGCAGAGCCGATTCTTCCGGATCGTCCTGAAGGGCGACCGTCAGGATACCGCGCGCTTCCACGAACGAACCGAGGCTGAAGGCGGCCTTCGCCGCATCCAGGCGGCGCGCGAAACGATGCGCGGGGTCCGAATCCGCGGCGGCAAGAAGCGCATCGTGATAGCGTTTCGCAAGCCTGCTCACCGGCAGGTCCAGCAATCCAAGCCATTTCAGGTCGACATCGCTGGCATAGACCGCCGCGCCGCGATCGGGAATGGGCTTGCCGTCCCCGCTCAGAAGGGCGCCCTCGGGCTCCGCCCGCATGCCGATATCCGGAGACCGCGCCGCGACGACCACGCCCTCGGCCGTCGGCCATACGTCGTACCCGTCGCCTTCCCGCAGCGAGAGTATGCCGCCGTCATCCATGGTGGAGGTGCCGACGAGCAGCCGGTCCCTGGATGCGGGGTCCGAGATCGACAGGACGCGGCCGGGCCGGCGCATCGGATACAGGATCCCGTCCTCGACCGGGCGCGGATTGATCATCCGCCGGTCCGCGTAATCGTCTCCCGGCGGCGGCTTGTCGCCCAGCACCCATCCTTCCGCCTGCTGCGAAAGATACAGGCGTCGCGTGTCCGGAAGGCGCACCTGTATCAGGGTCGCGTCCGGAAGGGTCCTGACGGTAAGCGTCGAGAAGATGCCGTCCCCGCGTATGGCGCTGGTATCCATCGGCTCCGCGTTGTCGACCACGATGATGAACCGGTCGCCGCTGTGGAACGCGGCGATGCCCATGTGCGGCGGCACCGGGATCAGGATGCGATCCGCGGACGGCGCAGCCTGACGGGCGCCTTGCGCTTCGGACAGGGAAGTCCGTGCGGATGCCCGCTGCGGCGCCTCCTTGCCGGACCCCGTTCCGGCGACCTTGCCGCCCGCCTGCATCTCCGCGGCCGCGGGGGGCGTGTCCAGGATCGTCGCCGTCCATGCGGGCGGCAATCCCTTGAGTAATGCCGCATCCGACAGGCCATCATCCTGCGACGGCGCAGGCGGCGCGTCCGGCGCGGGGGCAAAAGAGGGTGTGCCCCGGTCGGACGGACGGGGCGTGTTCGGCTTGCCGTGGTGCCGGGCGGATACATGTCTGCCCGCTGCCATGACGGGCGTGATGGCGCAGCAGGACAGAAGCACAAGGCCCGAAAGCGCGACGCAGCGTCTCACGCGGGGCGTTCTGCTGAAAGGCACGTGTTTTTGAATCCTGGTGGGGTCATATCCCGTCCGTCAAACCGGGCAAACCGGAAAACCCGCGCGGGTCGGGCCGGAGGCCCGGCCGCATGATGATCTATCCGGCACGGATGCCGATCAGGCAAAGAGGTCGACAGCACTCGCTTCGGCGGATTCAGCCTTGTGTGCCGTTCCGGTGGGGATGATCTGCCCCGTCGCATCAAACCGCATGGCGGAGGAAGAGCCGTCAATGCCCTTGGACACGACATTGATGCCGGTCGCCGCCGCATGGTCCGGCCGCGAATTGCGGTACGCCGCATGCGAATGCGTCACCGTCGCCTGGCGGATGCTGGATGCGAGCGCCGAAGCGGCCGTGGTATCTGCCATTATGTCATCCTTCACTGCGGAGAAACGGAGAAAAAACATCGCCCGGCAATGCGGCGCACGTGGATCGGGTGGCAACAGCATGTCGGCGCGACATCTTCCGTTTCCGGGATGCATGTCAAGTCAACCAATCATGCCAATGTCACGACCAAACTATACTCTGCCAGTTTATGGGACGGGTATGGCTTCGCCAAGGTGTTTTTTGGCATCCGGGTCTTGCCTTCCATCCCCAACGGGCCGAGTATCCATGTCGATGCTGTTGCCGAGTGCCCGGAGATGCCTTTGATCCGGCATCATCAAAGGGTTTTTTAGAAGGTGGCTCCCATTCTGGCCTTGACCGAAGGTTGACGTCCCGGAGCCTCGATAGGAGGGATACGGGACAAATATAGTCCCCTATTTCTTTCGCGGCGAGCTGCCGTGCCTTTATACATGGATGCAAGATGCGCGTACTCTGTATTGGCGAAAGCGCGGCTTATGGTGGAAGACCGTGCGAAGGACTGTCGAAGGCTGCGCTCGAGGGCTCTGTCTCAATAACGATGTCGGGACCCGCGGGCGTCGTGGAAACATTGCGCCGCTCGCATTACGACATCGTGGTCGTTCAGCAGGCGGCGCCGGACGTAAAGCTGCTGCGCCACATACGCAACAGCCGCATTCCGACGCCGGTGATGATCGTCGCCCAGAATACGACCCCCGCGGCCGTCGCCGATGTCCTGTCCGTTGGCGCCGACGATTGCGTGCTGGCTTCGGCCGATCCCAGGGAATTGCTGGCCCGGCTTCGCGCCATCGTCCGGCGGGTCAGCGGGCATGACAGCCTCACCCTGCATATCGGCCGGCTGACGGTCGGGATCGACCGGCGGGAAGTCCATATCGACGACAAGCTGGTTCCCCTGACCCGCAGGGAATATGACCTTTTCGGACTGCTCGCGCTGCGAAAGACCCAGGTATTGAGCAAGGAGACGGTTCTGGACAGTCTCTATGCCGGGGAAAGCGAGCCGTACGGCAAGGTCATCGACGTCATGATCTGCAAGATCCGCAAGAAAATACGCGCCTTCGGTATTGACGAGCCCTTCACCACATTATGGGGGATCGGCTATCGCCTCAACGAGGATGCCTTCGCCCCGCTGGGTTCCAGGATGGACAGCGCCGAAGGCAGGGGCGTTCAGGCGGCGAAGGAATCCTGCATTCCCGTGATGTCGGGGATCAACATCCTGGCGCCCGTGGCGGCACTGGACATCGCATAGCATTGTCCGCGACGGCGGCATCGGGAATGTCGATGCCGGCCCCCCTCCGGAACGTGGCCGCCCCAGACAAGGCGGATTACGAGCCGGTGCCGCCTGTCCCCGAGGACAGGTTCGTGATGTCGGACATCGGGATATTCGCGCTGCCCATTTCGGCTTCCATGTCGGACGCGCCCTTCGTCATGCCGGTGATGGTGCCGGTGACGGTGAACGGCACGTCGGACGTGGTGCCCGAGGAGCCGATGGTTTCGACCGACACGTTATAGGCGCCGTCCGACAATTGGTTGCCGTTATTGTCCGTTCCGTTCCAGGTCCATGTGTTGGTGCCGCTGCCGGCCGTCATGACGGCATCCTTGACGATCGTGCCAGAGGCGTTGGCCACGGCGATGGCGACCGTTTCTCCCGGGCTTCCCGAGAAACTCAGCGAGGCGGAACCGCTCTGCAGCGGCAATGTCGTCGTGTTCGCGGTTGCCGTCTTGCCGACCAGGCTGGAGTCGGTGCTCAACTGGCCGTCCTCATTCAGCGAAATCAGCGACGACAGATTCGAGTTCGTCTCGACCTGCTGCTCCACTCCTGCGAACTGCGCGAGTTCCGACGTAAAGGTGTCGGTGTTCATCGGGCTGCTCGGGTCCTGGTTTTTCAGCTGCGTCGTCAGCAGGGTCAGAAAAGTGGTGTAATTGTCGGCAAGCGAGGACAAGGCGGATGTGGAAAGGCTGCCCGAGCCTGAACTGCCGGTGCCCCCGGAAGCGGACGATGCCGCCGAACTCTTGGCGGCCGATTCCGCCGCCTGGATAAGCTTGGCCTCATTGCTGATGGTTGGCGTGGTCATCGGCCTTTTTCCTTCTCGTCTTCGCGATTGCCGTTCAGGTCACGCGGTAATGTTGATGCCGCTGCCGGCATATGGTCCGACCGACCTTGCCGGGCCGGCACGGCTCTGATCGTCGGCATCGGCACGTCCCGGCACAGGGACCATGCCGCCGCTCCAGCCGCCACCGCCGTACGCGTGCTGTCCGCCTTGTCCGGAGCCGCCTCCCGGCATGCTTCCCGAAAAATTCCCACCGAACATGCTCTCTCCGCCCGAGTCCCGCCCTTGGTTGCCCGCCCCGTCATGGCCGGCGGCGACGACGTCGATTTTCAGGTTGTGCACGTCTATGCCGGCGGCGTCGAGTGCGGCGACCAGTTCATGCCTGTTGTCGGCAAGATGGCGCGCCGTGACGTCGTCGTCGCTCTGGAGAACCACGCCGGTGGCAATCCCGTCGGCGCCGTCGACCCGCACATGCACGGGGGCGGAATCGCCGGTCAGAACCGTCAGGGACAGAGAACTCGACCCGTCGGCTGACCGTGACAGCACGGGTGACGAGACAGTCTGGGCGCCCGTATCGATATTTCCGTCAAGCGGATTCCTGGTCTGGACGGACTGCGTTGCCGACGTCCTGTCATCCAGCGCGGCGGCGAACGCGGCGGAGAGCGGCGTTTCGAAAGGAAGACGGATCGCGTTCGTCGTCGGGATGTCTGCCTGCCGGCTTGCTCCGCCCTGATTGCCCCCGCCCTGATCGCCGCCGCCTTGATTGCCGCCGCCCTGGCCGCCGGACAGGCTAGGATTGCCGGCCACGCCGTTCTGCCTGACAGGCTGGGTGGCAGCCCCGGCCGCACCGTCCGCCGAAGGCGCCGCAGCGGCATATGTCGAGGATGCGAACGGGGCGGACGCCCGGGACGGCGATGCCGGCCCATGACGATCCTGCTGGCCCGATGCAATTGCGGGGCCGGCCTGGGGCGTCGCGGGCGCCGCGACTGCGCTGCCTGCGACGGCGCCGCCGGGCAGGCTTCCGGCCAGGACGGACTGTGTCCCCGACATCTTGCCATCCGGCACGACGGCGGGCGAGCCGAATGGCGAGGTTTCGAAAGAGGGACGAATTTCGCCCGCCGAATATCCTCCGCCCTGGTCGCCGCCGGACGGCGGCATGGCCGGATCTTTCGCCAAGCTTGCCGGCTGCGAGGGGAATGTCGGCGTTGCGGGCGGCCCCGATGCGTGTGCGGCGTCCAATCCCGGGGCGCCGATGTCCGCGATGCGGATTGCCTGAACCTGCCGACCGGCGGTCGGTTCGCCTTCGGCGCCGGACAGCGCAACCGGCAGGGCGGAGGACAGCCCCTGCGCCGATGTCGCTGCCGGGGGCTGCGTCATGTCCGCGGGCGCGGCCTCCGCCACGATGCCGGCCAGGCTGACGCCTCCGGCCGGGGAATCGCCGGATGATACGCTCCCCGCTGCCTGCGGGGACGCGCCCGTTCCCGCAGGCGTCTCGCCGCCGGTCGCTCCTGGGGTGGAAGACAGGTTCTGCAGGGAGGCGACCATCTGGGTCAGCACGACGGCCAGCAGGTTCTGGGGCGCCAGGTTCGCATCCGTGACGTTGGCCGAGGCGGCAGGGGGACTGGATCGGTCCTTGCCCGACTTGCCCGCGGACTGGGTGCCTGCGGACGGGGTGCCCATGGATGGAGTGGAAAGGGCGACGGCCGCAGGTTGCGCCGTCTGCATGGGACCGGCATCCTCGGCGGTCGAGGCAACGAGCACGGCGCTGTCCGTACTCGCCGGCTTGCCGGCACCGCGATCGGTCACGGGGCCACGGGCGGATTTAGGCCCGGCTTCTGGGGCGGCTTCCGGCGCAGGGTCGCCGGTCACCCTGCCGTCTTCCTGCGATCCGTCATCCTGCGCCTGGCTGGCGTTCTTGAGGATCGCGCTGAAAAATCCCCGTTGCTCGGCGGCCCTTTTTCCCGCGGCGGACGCCGGGGCGCCGGTCGCCGCCGGCTTCCGGGACGGCGCGATCAGCGGCACGCCGGGCGAAGACGAGTCCTGAACCTGCTCTGCCATGGTCGAGGCTTTCGCCACCGTAATGCCCATCAGACGCCCCGTGTTTCGCCCCTGCCCGCGCCGCCGCCCCGGTTGGTCAGGCCCGTCCGAGAATTACGACGATACGGACAATGCCGTATCGAGTTCGCTGAACGACGGCATGAAGGCGTGCGGAATGTCCTTGCGCCCGATTTCCGCACTGACCTGGGGCGGACTGCCCTGAAGATGTGCCACGAAGACGATCCTGATGATGTCCTGATAGCGACCATCCTGCTTTACCACATCCCGCATCCGCGCCGCCAGAGGCGCCACGACGCCATAGGACAGCAGCACGCCGAGAAACGTGCCGACAAGGGCGCCGGCGATCATTTCGCCCAGAACGGCCGGCGGCATGTTGATCGAGGCCATCGTCTTGATGACGCCAAGAACCGCGGCCACGATGCCCAGGGCCGGCAACGCGTCCGCGATGCTTTGCAGGCATTCGGAAATATGCAGCTTCTCGGTCAGGTTTTTCTTCAGCTCGCGGGCCATCACTTCGTCAAGCTGATAGGCATCGTCCGTATTGAGGCTGATGAGCCGGAGATAATCGCAAATCAGGTTGCGCGTTTCCGCATCGTCGCGGATCTTGGGGGCCTGCGCGAAGATGCTGCTTTCACCCGGATTCTCGACATGCTCTTCCAGGGCCATGGTCCCCCGCGCATGGGCCAGGCGCGTGAACCTGAACAGCGTGACGAGCAGGTCGGTATAGGCCGCCTTGTCGTAACGGGGCCCCTTGAGCGCCAGTTTCAGGTCGCCCGGAAGCTGCTTGAGCGCCTGCTTGGAATTCGCCATCACGAATATGCCGACGGCGGCGCCCAGAATGGTCACCAGTTCGAAGGGCATCGATGCGATCAGCGGGGCCAGCCCGCCCCCCGATGCCACGAACGAGCCGAAGACGCAGAGCAGCGCAAAGACCAGGCCCCCAACGAAAAGCATTCAGTCGTCTCCGTTTTCATTCATGTGCGCCGCGCCGGATGCGCCTTCGGTCCCGGCGGGGCTGACATACCGCCTGTGCATGACGATCACGACCCGCCTGTTTCCCGCGGCGGACGGGTCGGAGGGCACGGCCGGATTTCTGTCCGCGGCGCCGGACACATCAAGAATTTTTCCGTCCGGATAGCCGGCCCGCACGAGGATTTCCCTGGCATGATCCGCTCTCAGCGCCGACAGGGTCCAGTTGGACATGCGCCATGCCCCGCCGACGCGATAGGCCGCGGCATCGGTATAGCCGATGATGGAAATGCGTTCGGGCATCGGGGCAAGCCACTTCGCGATCTCAGCCAGCATCCGCGTGCCCAGGCGGTTGGGCGCGGGTGCCCCCGAATCGAACATCGGGGTATCGCTCGCGTCCCGCAATTCGATCCGGACATCGTCCCGCCCGATCTGAACGGAGAGGTTGGACGCAGCGCCGCGAAGTTCGCCATCGTTGCGGATCGCCTGGTCCAGGCCCGAGACCATGCGCGCGATCCCGGCCTGTTCGGCCGCCGCATCGTCCGCGCCGACATTGCCCGGGCGTTGCGCGGAACCGCTGTCCGGCCCGCCGATCGGCACGATGCTGGCCGGTCTCGCAGTCAGCAGCGTTCCGGCGCCACGGGAGATGTCGTCGGCAGGGCCGCTCTGATTCGACGCGGCGGGATTCGGCGCCGCCGACGTCTTGCCATCCTTGACGCGCCTGACCGAACGCCCCGTCGTCAGGGGCGATGGCGGCACATCAAGCATGGAATCCGTCGGCTGTACGTGGGTGTCCTTGTCGGCCATGGGATTGAAGAACTGCGCAATGCCCCTGCGCTGCTCATCCGTCGTCGCGTTGAGCAGCCACATGACGAGGAAGAAGGACATCATGGCCGTCATGAAGTCGGCATAGGCGATCTTCCACGCGCCGCCATGGCGGTCGTGCGTCTCCGAATCGTCGCTGCGCCTGATGACGAGGTGTCGTCTGTCGTTTCTTGCCATGTGGAGCGGCCGTGGCCTCACGCGCTCTTATGGCGGACCATGCCGACGCGGCATGACGGGTTCCCCCGAAATGCGGCGCGTCCGGCATGGGTCAGGGACAGCGACGTATCCAGCCAGACCTCGCCCCCGATTTCCCGCCAGCGGCGGCAGAAGGTGAAATCCTCGCTAAGATACGTGCCGCTTTCCGGATCGATGCTGCCGTCGAACAGCGCATGGTACGGGCTGCCGTCCCCGCCGCCTGCCGCATCGATCCGCCGGTATGCCGTTTCGGGATAGTGCTTGATCATCATGGCGATGGCCTTGCGGCTGATCATCATGAACCCCGTGCCGGCGTAATGCGTCCGCAGGAGCGGCCCCTTCTCCCATGTCTGATGCATGGCGTCGGTCTCCCCGACATAGCGCAGCGAGGCCGTTTCCTGCGCTTCGCCGCGCAGGATGTTTTCCTGGGTGCCCTTGTCCCAGAATCGTTCCTTGATCGGATACAGGCCGGCGATCAGATCCTTGTCCGCCGCCAGAAGCCGCGCCGGCGCTTCGGCCGGAAATCCGATATCGGCATCGACGAAAAGAATGTGCGTGGCGTCCGAGCGCGTGAAGAACTGATGGACGAGCGTATTGCGCGCCCGGCTGATCATCGCGTCGTCGCCGAGCAGGGAAAGCGTCATCGGAATCCGCATGACGCTGGTGCACGCGATGACGGATTCCATGTATTCCTGCGTGACCAGCCCCCCGAAACATGGCGTGGCAATAAAGATTTTCGGGGTCGGTTGCTCTGTCTGTTGCATGCGTTTCCTAGCCGCTCATGTCCGTGGGGACGATCGGATCGTATCCGGCACGATCACATTCCGGCCCTGGTCCACAGCGATAGCCGGGGCCTGCCACTTTCTCAAGGATGAAACATGATCCAAAGGCGGGGTCATCCCCTTGGTCGGACGGCAGATGCGCACGAAGGCTCAGCCCGCGGCCACACGGCCGCGCCGTGACAGGTCGTCGATCTCGGCCTGTTCCCGCCGGGTGCGCATTTCCTTTTCTTCCTCCAGCCGTTTGTCCAGGATGGCCTCCGCCGCCTTCAGCGCGGCGTTGGCCCGCATAAGGGCTTCCCGCGTCTGATCCGACGCGCACCGGGCCGCATGCAGCATCGTCTCGGCGGATGCGACGGCCTCCCGCCCGGCGGGCAGCCAGAGACGGAAATCATCCGATGAAACCTGCCCAACCAATGTCTCGCGCCGTTCGGTTTCAATGGCTGCCCGCCTGGCTTCCAGTCGGCCGAGCGCCGCATGTTCCTCGGCCAGCATCCGGGCCAATGCGGCTTTCGCCTGATCGACTTCCGTCTTGCGAAGCCGGATCAACGCCTGCAATGCGCGTGCCCGGGCCTCCATCACGACGTCTCGGGCGTGAGGACGCCGCGCAGGGCGTGAAAGCTTTCGGCAATCGTGGCCTTCTCGCCACGCGACTGCTTCAGAATCTCTTCGATGGCGGGCGCGACGCGGATGGCCCTGTCGGCCCGGGCATCGTTTCCGGTCCGATAGGCGCCGAGACGAACCATGTCCTGAATGTCGTCCCAGGTCGAAAGATCGGCGCGCGCGTCCTGGACCAGCGCGTTCTCCTCGGCCGCATTGCAACCGGGAACGGTGCGCGAGAGAGAGCGCAGGACATTGACCGCCGGATATCGTCCGGCTTCGGCGATGCGACGCTCCAGGACGACATGCCCGTCCAGAATGCCGCGCACCGCATCGGCCACCGGCTCGTTATGGTCGTCGCCTTCCACAAGAACGGAGAACATGGCCGTGATCTGGCCTGCCCGCCGCTTACGCCCCCGATCGTCAAGCCCCCGCTCGTCAAGTCCGGGCCCCGCCCGCTCCAGCAGCCGGGGCAGTTCGGCGAAAACGCTCGGCGGATACCCCCTGGTCGCGGGCGGTTCGCCCGAGGACAGGCCGATCTCGCGCAATGCCTGGCAGAAGCGGGTCACGCTGTCCATCAGCATCAGGACGGACTTGCCCTGGTCCCTGAAATATTCCGCGGCGGCCATCGCTGCATAGGCCGCTTCCCGGCGCATCAGCGGCGAGGTGTCGGACGTGGCGACCACGACGACCGATTTGGCCAGCCCTTCGGGGCCAAGATCGTCCTCCACGAACTCCCTGACTTCCCGTCCCCGTTCGCCCACCAGCGCGATGACGGCGACATCGCAGTCCGTATTGCGGGCCAGCATGCCCATCAGGGTGGATTTGCCGACACCCGAACCGGCGAACAGGCCCAGCCTCTGGCCCTCCCGGCAGGTCGTGAAGAGATTGAGCGCCCGGATTCCCAGATCGATGCGCGGACCGAGGCGGGCGCGGAGTGCCGCCTCGGGCGGCGGCGCGCGCAGCCGCCTTGGTTCTCCGCCCGGGGCAAGCGGCCCCTTGCCGTCGATCGGGCGGCCCATGGGATCGATCACCCGCCCTTGCCAGGACGCGTTGATGGTCAGGGTGCCGCCCGCGCGGCGTCTCCTCTGCTCCTGGTCGAACAGCCGGAACGTGGCCCGGCATCCCGAACCGATGCCCTCCAGCGATCCGTACGGCATGGCAATGGCGGTGTCTCCGCGAAAGGCGACGATCTCGGCTTCCGTCTCGCGCCCGTCCAGTCCCGCGATGCTGACGCGGTCGCCCACTCCGGTAAAGTCCCGCATCCCGCTGAGAGAAACCGAAAGACCGGACAATCCCGTTACGCGGCCCTCCAGAAGGCCCACGGGAACGTCATGCCACGGTTCGGCGACAGCCGCGCGCAGCGCGCTCAGAATGCCGGGTATCGCGGCAAGGTCGCCCGAACGGGGCGGCGGCGCGGGCCGATCCCTCGTTTCGGCGGCCTGCATGCCACCAGCGCCGTGCGGATCGGTCATGTCGGCGCGCGCGGCCGGCCTTTAGAGCAGGCCGGAATAGAGATCTCCCGGCGACGATGACGAACCGTCGACGCCGAACAGCGCGACGATGCCCTGATCGCCGGTGTCTCCGCCAAACAGATCCATCATGGTCGCCGGCGTGTCCGGCGTCTGCGGATTGATCTGCAGCAGGGCGAGATATTGCTCCGCATATTGCTGAATTTCCTTGGGGGTCGAAAGCTTCGTCAGATCGACCTTGTTTTTCAGCATGCTGACCTGCTGGTCGTAACTCAGCGCCCCGAATTGATCGGGATCATAGCCGGAAACCGTCTCCACGACCTTCAGAAGGGTGGGGTCGGACATCAGTTGGGGCAGGGACGTGACGCCGCTCATCTTGCGGGTGAAATACAGCGCGTTGCCGATGCCGTCATCCTGGTTGGCGGTGCTGTTCTCGTACTGGCTTTCCTCGAACTGCGACACGATCGAATTGATCATGTCCGACGTGAAGGGCGTGGCGCTCGCCGAGCCCTTGTTCTGGCCCCAGGTCTGGAAGGCATCGGCAAAGGCCAGCCATGTCGCATTGTCGGATTTCTTGGCCAGCGACGACGCAGACGTCGGATCCTGCGTCAGCAGGTCCTTGATCACCGCCGTCTCGCCGGAAATCGAGCCGAGCCCATAGGCGCCCAGCACCACCTGCAGCACCGAATAATTCTTCAGCAGGCCGTCGGCCGACGTGATCGACGCCGCCTGCTCCTTGAAGGTGGTCACCTCCCGCGAGGTCGTGCCATCCATTTTCGCGTAATTTTCCGCGGCCGATTCCTCGTCCTTGACGGCGGTAATATACGTCGTGACCGGAGAGACATTGGTGATGGCCATCAGCCCATTCCTCGATATCTTGCCGCGACGCGCAGAGCACGACCTGATTGCGTATCGGGCCAGTAAATGGCCTTCCCACGCGTCAGTTCTATAGGGGCTTCTCACGTAAAACAAGGCACGGCGGAATGAAAAGGGGCGGATGCGACCCTCCGCCGGCCCGGCCGTCACGTGATCGTCGCGACCGTCTTGATCCGCGCGCGCGGATATATTTCAGATTGCGAGAGGACCGATATCGTCGGGCGCACGCGCTCCACGATCGACCGCATGGACTCCCGGACCGGTGTCGAAACGACCACGACGGGCACCTCGCCGCTTGACGAGACGGTGTTGAAGGCTTCGCGAAGTTTCGCGACGAACCGGCTCAGCAGGGTGGGCGGCATGGCCAGGCGCCGCTCGTCCCCCTGTCCGGTGATATGGGCCAGGAACTCGGATTCCCATTCCGGCGACAGCGTGATCATGGGGATATATCCCGCCGGTCCCGTCAAGCTGTTGCAGATTTGCCGGGACAGGCGGACACGCACATGGCTGGTCAGGTTCTGCACGCCGCGCAGGCCCTGGCCGGCGCCTTCCTGGATGCTTTCCAGAATGGTCGGTAGGTCGCGGATCGAGACGCGCTCGGCCAGAAGGGACTGCAGGACACGCTGGACGGTGCTCAGCGTCACCTGCGACGGAATCAGGTCGCTGACCAGTTTCTGCTGCTCCCGCGGAAGGTCGTCCAGAAGCGCCTGGGTGGCCACATAGGTCAGAAGATCGGGCAGGTTCTGCCTGACCAGTTCGCTCAGATGCGTCACGATGACGCTGGCCGGATCGACGACGGTGCATTTCAACGCGGCGGCCTTGGCCTTCAGCGCCGGATCGATCCACACCGCGGGCAGGCCGAATGCCGGTTCCGTCGCCTTGTCGCCGGGAAGGGGCGGGGTACTGCCGGACGGACTCATGGCCATCATCTTCCCGGGTTTCACGTCACCCGCTCCGATCTCTATTTCCTTCAGCTTGATCACATAGCGATCCGTCGGCAGCAGGATATTGTCCTGTATCCTGACGGGCGGCGTCACAAATCCCATTTCGGTGGCGATCGTCCTGCGCAGCGCCTTGATCTGTTCGGTCAGTTGGGCGTTTTCGCCGCTGGTCAGCGGCAGCAGGCCGAAGCCGAGTTCGAGACGCAGAAGATCGAGTCTGAGGACGTCGGAAATCGGCGCCGACGCCGGCGGGGCCGCGGTCTCGGTCACGTCTCCGTCCGTATCCTTGGCGGGCGCCTTGTGGCGCCACCACGCCCCGGCGCCGGCCAGGGCGGCGATCAGGAGAAACGGAAGCGCGGGCAGGCCGGGCATGAAGGCAAAGCAGGCCGAAAGGGCCGCCGCCAAGGCCAACGGCTTGGGATTGCCGCCGAGCTGACGGACCAGCGTGACGTCCGCCGAGCCATCCGTGCCGCCTTTCGTCACGACGATACCGGCGGCGGTCGACACCAGCAGGGCCGGAATCTGCGAGACCAGGCCGTCACCCACCGTCAGGGTCGTGAACGTGCTGGCGGCCTCGCTCAGCGGCATGTCGTGCCGCAGCACGCCGATGGCGAGGCCGCCGACGATGTTGATGACCGTAATGATGATTCCGGCGATCGCATCGCCGCGAACGAATTTGGCGGCCCCGTCCATCGCGCCGTAGAAGGCGCTTTCCTCTTCGAGTTCCTTGCGCTTCCGGCGCGCCGCCCGATCGTTGATCGCGCCCGAGGACAGGTCGGCGTCGATCGCCATCTGCTTGCCGGGCATCGAGTCGAGGAAGAAGCGCGCGGCCACCTCGGCAATGCGCCCCGAGCCTTTGGTGATGACCATGAAGTTCACCACCAGCAGGATGCAGAACACGATCCCGCCGATCACGACGTCGCCCCCCATCAGAAAGCCGCCGAACGCGGCCACCACATGGCCGGCGGCATAGATCCCGGCACTGCCGTGGCTCAGAATCAGGCGCGTGGTCGCGATTTCGAGCGACAGGCGCAACAGGGTCGTCAGCAGCAGCAGGGTGGGGAACGACGTGAAATCCAGCGGCCGCTCGAGGAACAGCGCCACCATCAGGACAAGCACGGACGCGGTGATCGACAGCGACAATCCGGCATCGAGAATGAATGTCGGCAGCGGAATGATCAGGATGGACAGGAACAGCAGAACGCCGAGCGCAAGGCCGACATCCGTTCCCGGGATCAGCGACCGCCAGGGCAGGTTCTTCCAGCCGTCGCCGCGCAGCAGGCCGGCCGATTGCGAGAAATTGCGTGAAACCGACGAAATCTTCTGCCGCGCGGCGGCGGTCCGTTCCGCCAGCCTGCCGTCGCCCGGTTTTTTTACCGTAACGCCTTTGGCGGTGTCCAAGATGCCACGTTTCCTTTCGCGTGCCTTTGCGACACGGTGCTCCCGGCGCAATCCGCCGCGCGGGCCGCAACCGGCTTGGCCGTTCTCCTGCGCATTGCATGGGTCGATTTCTGGGGCGATAAGTACCGTCATAGGCGGCTTTGAGCAAGGCGGGAAAGCGTGGCCCGGGGCACCGCAGAGCGACATGCACGACAGGAATTGAGATGCAGGACACCGTAACGGCCGGCGCGGACGCAATCGATCAGCCTCTGAACGTCGAGATCTGGAAGGCGGCCCTGCTGCGGTCGCCGACTCCGACCGGTCTGATCCAGGTCTGCGATGCCCTGTTCGACCAGCGGCAGGCGCTCGATGGTACGCGCCTGGTTCTCGAAGTGGTCTTCCAGCACCTCGATGACTGGCTGCTCAGTCTCGCCGGGGCGACGGTGATCCTGCGGCACACGACCTGCTACGACATCGTGGAGACCCTGTTGCGCAACGTGCTGCGGAACCAGCCGGACAACGTGCCGGCCCAGGCGTTCCTGGCCCATATCCGCGTGGCGCAGGGCGATGTCGGGGGGGGATGCGCGCGCTTTTCCGAACTGATGCTGCGCTATCCCGCCGAGCAGGCCAATCTGTGCGAATATATCTCCATGTCGCTGCTCGAGGCCGGATATCCTCTCGAAGGCCTCAAGATCCTGGCGGCCCATCTCGACGGCGGGGACATGACGGCGGCGCTTCTCAACAATGTGGGCTGCGCCCTCGAACGCCTGAACCGCTCGGCCCAGGCCATCCCCTGGTACGAGAAGGCCCTGGCGCTCGAGCCGAAAAATCCGAAGATCGGGTTCGGATATGCCTGCGCGCTCATCAAGGCCGGGAATCTGCGCGACGGGTGGGCCCGCTATGCCGAGCGCGAGCCGATCATCGACAACAAGGCGGCGTGGTTCCTGTCCCTGCCGCGCCTGCGCCATGGTGACGACGTGCGGGGAAAGAAGATTTTCCTGTATCACGAGCAGGGGCTGGGGGACACGCTCCAGTTCGTCCGTTTCGTGCCCTGGCTGCTGGAAAGGGGGGCGGAGGTGGCCGTCGCGGTACCCCGGCCCCTCGTGCGTCTTCTGGCCCGCTCCTATCCGGGCGTATCCGTCGGGGACGCGCAGGATTTCAGCAAGGAGGACGGCTACAGCTACGCCGCCCCCATCCCCGACCTGCCGTTCATTGCGGGGGTAGCGTCCGAAAGCGACATTCCCGCCGATATTCCCTATCTGCGGGCCGATCCCGCCGACGTCGCCAGGTATGCAGCCGAATTGCCGGCCGGCCGGCCGCGCGTCGGCCTGGTCTGGGCGGGTGACCGGCGGGTGCGGTCCGAGCACGTCATGGCCGACAGGCGCCGTTCGACGACATTGGCGGAAATGGGCGCGGCCCTGTGCCCCGTCGGGGCCACGCTGGTCAACCTCCAGTTCGGCATGCCGCGCGCCGAAATCGCGTCATGGCATGGCCAGGCCCTGTTCGATCCGATGGGCGACGTCCGCGACATGGCCGACACCGCATGCATCATGAAGAATCTCGACCTGGTCATCTCGGTCGATACGTCGCCGCTGCATCTCGCGGGCGCGCTCGGCTGCCCGGTCTGGCTCGTGAGCCGTTGGGATGCCTGCTGGCGCTGGGGGGACGAAGGGACCCGTTCGCCATGGTATCCGAACATGCGCGTGTTCCGCGCGAAAGAAAGATCCTTCGCCCCGGTCCTTCAGGATGTCGGGGCCGCGCTGCGCAACTGGGCGGCGAACTGGAAGACGGGCTGACGGACCCGGGCAGTCACAGCAGGGCAGGGCATCAATCAGCCCGCCGGGGCGGCCAGCGCCACCGGATTGGCGCGGTACGAGGCAAGGGTGCGCCCGCGCATCCCTCCCGCCGCCGGCCTGTGCAGAGAAGGCTCCGAGAAATGCCTGAAGCCCTGGAAGGGATGGAATATCCTGGCAGGGGCTCCCGCCGTCCCGGCATCAGCGGGGGAGGGGGTGGCGGCCAGGACCGTCTGCCGGCCCGCCATGCCGGTCATGGCCGGATGCGCAAAGGGCGGTGCGGACGCGAACGCCGCCTGGCCGTTCCGCCGCAAGGCGTTCTGCGCATCCCGTCCGTCCTGGGGAACCGCCCACGCTTCCAGGACCTTCCACTGATACTGGGTGCCGATACCGGGCGTCTGGGAGTGATAGGCCGCCGCCGCCCGCGGCCAGCTTCCCATCCTGTCATGCATCCGCAGCAGGAAATGACCCGCGTAAAGCGCGTTTTCGCCCGGATCGAACGCCTGGTCGAGAGAGGTAAAGGCGTCCGGATGTTGCTGCAGGTTGATCTGCAGACAGCCGACATCGATCGACAGGATGCCCTGCTGGCGAAACGTCCCGACGGCGGCGACAGCATCGGCCCGCGTCGGGTAGTAGTGGCCGATCCCCGCCGCCGTGACGGTCCATGGCCACGCGGAAATGCTCCCGTCCGGCTCCGGCCGTCCGCTTTCGACGCGGCTCATGGCATCGAGAAACCCATCCGGGATGCGCAGCGCGCGCTCGGCCCGGGCGGCCGCCGTGGCGCACAGCGACGATTCGGGGGACCGGGCGGCAGCCTCCTGCACGGGCTGAAGCAGGATCGCGGCCGCAATCAATACCAGAGAGGGGGCCAAAGAGGGGGCGCGGCAGATGATTGCCCGCTCTTCGCCGGCGGCGTTCCATGGGGGGCCGCAACAGCGGGCCTGGAGATGGATCCGGAGTGTCATGGAGCGTCCCGAACAGGCGTCTCGAACCGCGCCTCATCGTGCGCCACCGGCTGAATTACCCCATCATCATGACGTCTGACAACCGGACCGGCGATACGGGAACATAACGCAGCAATAATGTCCTGCGCGGATCTGATTTTTCCGAAATCGAGAAGAGGACGGCGCGCTTTTTCGGGCCGGTCGGGGCATTGAATGTCATGGCGCGCGCGCGTATTCTGCGCCGCACCACGGCCCGTTCGTGGCATCGCCCATGGAACGAAGCGCAAAGGTAAGCGGATTTTATGGGGAATGACCTCATGGTGGCCGGCCAGTACTGCGGCCGTGCAAGCCGCCGCGACGAAGTGGCCGCCGTCCTTCCCCGTCGCCGGGCCGGAACGTCAGGCCGGCCCCGCCGGATCCTGGCGCTGGCCGCCGCCGCGTTCCTGCTGGCGGGATTGTCTCCGATCTCGTCCGCCATGGCCGCGATGGTCAGGATCAAGGATATTGTCGATTACGAAGGCGTGCGCGACAACCAACTGGTCGGTTACGGCCTCGTCGTCGGCCTGCGCGGCACGGGCGACCGCCTGACCAATACGCTCTTCACGCGCGAAACGCTGATCAGCATGCTCAACCGCCTCGGCGTGAACATTCGCGACCAGGAGGTGCAGCTTCAGACCCATGACGTGGCTGCCGTCATGGTGACGGCCACGCTGCCGCCCTTCGCGCATGGCGGCGGGCATATCGACGTGACCGTGTCCGCCGTCGGCGATGCCCGCGACCTGACGGGCGGCACCCTGCTCGTCACGCCGCTCCAGGCGGCGGACGGCGAGGTCTATGCCGTCGCGCAGGGATCGCTGGTGACCAACGCGTTCGCGGCCGGCGGGGCAGCCGCCACGCTCACGCAGAACATACCGACCAGCGGTCATATCGCCAACGGTGCGGTGGTCGAGCGCGAAGTGCCCGTGACCCTGGGCGCGGGCGGGGTCATCCATCTGTCGCTGCGCAACCCCAATTTCACGACGGCGACCCGGATCGTCCAGGCCATCGACCGCCATGTCGCGCGCGGCCTTGCCCGGGTCGACGACCCGCGCACCATCGCCATCGATCTGTCGGGGCGCGATCCCGCCGAAACCCTCTATCGGATCGGCGACCTTACCGTCGAGCCCGATACGATGGCCAAGGTCATCGTCGATGAGGCCAGCGGGACGATCGTGATGGGCGACAATGTCCGCATCAGCACGGTTGCCATCGCCCAGGGGAATTTGACGATCCAGATCACGGAACTGCCCCAGGCATCCCAACCCGCTCCGTTCTCGAACGGAACGACCGCGATATTGCCCAGGACGCAGATCAACGCCAGTACCGACAATTCGCACCGCCTCGGAATATTGCGCGAGGGGCCGACTCTTGCCAGTCTCGTATCGGGCATGAATGCTCTGGGCATGGGGCCCCGGGACATGATCAGCATCCTGCAGGCCATCAAGGCCGACGGGGCGCTCCAGGCGGATCTCGAGGTCAGGTAGCCGGAACATGAATGTCCAGAGCATGAATGGAGGGATTGCCATGTCCGCGCTGTCTCCGGTCACCCCGCAAAGCCCGGCCGCGCAACCCGACATCAGCGCGGGCAACGCCGCGCAGGCCCGCAATGCGGCCGTCGCGTTCGAAGCCGTGACCATCGGTGAGCTTCTGAAGCCCATGTTCGATACCGTCGACATGACGGACAACAGGTTCGGCGGCGGCCCGGCGGAAAAGCAGTTCCGGGCGCTTCAGGTCCAGGAAATGGGGAAGCAGATCGCTGATAGCGGGGGGATCGGCATTGCCGACAGCGTGTATCGGCAGATGCTGGCCATGCAGGAGCGATCCGGGTCATGAATCGCGCGCCGGACCGGTCCGCGGCCGTGCTCCTGCGCGGTTTTCAAAAGGTCTGCGCCCTTCTCGAGCGCGAGAACGACCTTCTGAAGACCGGAAAGCTGCAGGATGTGGTGAACATGCTTCCCGCAAAACAGAAGGAGATGGAGGCGCTCGAGGGCGTCCTGGCCGGCCCGGACGCCGCGCCGGCATCCCCCGACCGGACATCAGCCCTGCTGACGCCCGAGACCGAGGCGGCGGCAAGGCATTTCGGCGCCCTGGTGCGCACCAACCGCCGGCTGCTGCGCAATGCGATCGACGCGCAGAATTACGTCCTCCGGCTGATCGTCGTCGAGGCGGCCCAGATGGCCGGCGCCGGCTATGGTTCGTCCGGCCAATACGCGACGAATACCATCCCCCAGGGCGCGCTGACGCTGCGCAGCGACGTCTGAAAGGCGGCGCTTGTCCTGCGCATGCCGTCGGAAATCATGCAAAGCGCGCGATAGAGAACCATTCCATGGATCCACGAAACCACCGATATCGTCATGCCGGGGCGGGGCGCGCCGCTTTGCTCTGCATCGCGCTGGCCGGATGCTCGTCTCCGGCCAAGCCCTATCTGGATGCGGGAAAGCGCTTGTCCGAGGCAGGCTTCATCGCCCATGCGGCCGATACGACGGCGCGTTACGCCATGATGAATACGCTTCCGCCGGGCGTGCTGACCTATCGCCCGTCCTCGATGGGGCCGGTCTATCTCTATGCCGATCCGATCGGGTGCGGCTGCGTGTATATGGGGTCCGTGCTGGCGTACAATGTGCTCGTCACCCCGGCGAAACGGGGACGGACGACGGTGCCGGTCATGCCGGCCGTGCCGGACATGCAGGCGATGGCCGCGGAAAACAGGCGCGATACCGCGTCATGGGATTGGAGCGCATGGTCATCCGGCGCCGATCCGGGGCCGACCCAGCCACGTCATGTGGCGGGGGGCTATTGGTAGCGGACAGCGGACCGGACATGCCGGCCCCTATCCGATCGACCGCGCCAGAAAGGTTTTCTCAAGCGCCTCCAACTGCCGGCGCTTGCGTCTGGCCGGGGCGGATGCCTGGATTTTGGCCTCCTTCGGCAAGATGTTGTCCGCGGCCGGCGCATCCGCATCGCCGGTCGCCGGCCCCGCCGGGTTATCGTCCGCGGGATGATCGGCCATGGTCGAACCGTCCTGGGGATCCGCCGCGCCCTGCGGTGCACCGAGCCCGTTGCCAGCGCCTTCCGCTTTCTTGAGCAGGTCCAGCCTGATTTCCTCGGCCTTCTCGATCAGCGCTTCAAGTTGCTTCTCGCGGGATGGGATCCGTGTCGCCAGGGCTTCAAGCCGGTCGGCCGTCGCGTCGGCCTTGTCGACCATGGTGTCGAGTTCCGTCCCCATCATCTTGGCCTGCTCGATCATCCGGCTCAGCGGCCGGCCACTGACTTCGCCGGCAATCCGCAGTTTCTCCACCCCGTCTTCGGCGCTTTTGACGCTGCTTGCCAATTTCTCGACCAGGCCAAGCAGGCTCGCGCGGTCCCGCTTCAGATTCGACAGAATCCGGCTCAGATAAAAACTGTAGATAATTCCCAAAAGCAGGAAGAACGACAGAACGATCTCGATGATCACCTGGATCTGTGTCAGCATCTGCCGGATGGCCCCCAGTCTGGCCCGGTTGTGAAGCGGCGGGCGGATAACGGACAGTAAAGATTTTTTTAGTTTTGCACGCTCTCATTCCGCCGGCGTGGGAGAGGGCAGGATGGGCTCGCGATGGTCGTGCGGATTGTCGGACGGGACCAGCCTTCTTTCGATCTTCACGGCGGCCTTGCCATGCATTTGGCCCAGCCTGCCCTCGAACAGGGGGGTCTGCCCGCATTGAAGCGTGACAGGAATCGGGGTGTCGCTCTGGTACGGAAAGGCGATCTGCATGCCGGGGCGAATGTTCAGAACCGTGGAGAGCGGCACGGTCTTTTCCTCGAATATTGCGGAAACCTGCACCTCGGTCTCGAGAATTTCGGACATCAGGTGGCTTTCCCAGATCGAATCGCGGCCGAACCGCTCACCCATGAACTGCTGGGACAACTGGTCGCGCACGGGCTCAAGCGTCGCATAGGGAACGATCAGGTCCAGATAGCCGCTTCTGTCGTCCATATCGATATGCAGCTTCGTCATCACCACGGCATTCGACGCCCGCGTGATCGTGGCGAATCGCGAACTGACTTCAAGCCTCTCGAACGTAAGGTCGATCGAACAGACGGGGCTGAAGGCCGCCGACAGATCGTGAAGCGTCAGCGCGATCAGCTTTTCGATCAGGGACCGTTCGATCGCGGTATGCGGGCGGCCTTCCATCCCGGCATGGCCCACGCCGCGCGGCCCGCCCAGCAGGATGTCGATAATGGAATATGACAGCGCGGAATCGACGATGATCAGGCCGTAATTCTCCCATTGCACGGCCTTGAAGACCGCGAACAGGGACGACGAGGGGACCATGTTCATATAGTCGCCGAACGGTATCGAGCGCATGCTCTCCATGGTGATCTCGACATTGCCGTTCGTGAAGCTGCGCAGCGTCGATGACAGCAGCCTGACCAGCGTGTTGAACACCATCTCCAGCATGGGCAGGCGTTCATAAGCCACGAACCCGGCCCGGATGACCCGCTCCATGCCGGTTTCTTCCCGGGTGGGAAGGCCGGAAAACGCATTGCCGAGAAGGCTGTCGATCTCGGATTGATCCAGCACGTGGCCACCCGTCACGCCGTTTCCGAACGACATCGCAGCGTCTTCCATGGCAGCATGCTGCGCGTTCGCCGCATCGTGCGATGCGCCGGATTGTGCCCCGGCGGCCGTCCCGTTTACATCCTGCATGACGTCTTCACCGTTGGTCCTGCTGAATTTTTCTCAAAATTCCAATAAATCCATGGGTCTACTGGACGAGAAATTCGACCAGATACAGGTTCGTGACCTCAAGCGGGGCCAGCTCGGCTCTCAGGCGGCGCAGGATCGCTTCGCGCAGCCGGTATATCCCGTTGCCGCGGATGTCCTCGGGGCGCGTCTCGTGCAGGTATGTCTGGAATATGTCCTGAATTTCCGGGATCGTGGTCTGAAGAGCGGTCTCGTCCCGCGCGCCGGATATCTCGACCTTGGCCGTCAGCTTCACATAGACGGGGCGCCCGTCACCATTGTCCAGATTGGAAACGATCGGCGGGATTCCAAGCAGGATAGGGCGATGCAGTACACCCTTCGCCAACTTCGTGTCCTTCGCCACGTCGCTTTCGACCGCCCGGAACAGGTTGCCCTTTTCAAGAAGGGCGGCACCGCCGCCGGCGATCAGAATCAGGGCCGCTCCCCCGGCGATCATCAGTTTTCGATTCGTCTGCCGGCCCGCAGCCGCAGTGTCCGCAGCCATCGATTCCCGCTTCTCTTCGCCGGCAGGGAATTTGGGCGCGCCGCCGGCTACAGTCTCGCTCATATCTGGATGGCTCCGGGAGGGAAAAACGACTTGGCGTCAGTTTAGCCCCTGGACGGTGCGTGCTCAATGGGAATGGCGGCCTGCCCGGCGGCAGGGATCCGGTGCGCGCCAAAGCAGGCCACCGCTATTTGTGCGGCGTTTGCGCGCAATGAAGGCCCGAATATGAAACGGCATCGGAGTCTCGCAGATCGTTCTGCATCGCGGATGCGGAACGATCTCATGCCGTGCTGTCCATCCGAACATAGGCGTTCGGACGGGATTCATGGCTGGCCCGCATCCGCCCCAGGCCAGCCGCAACATTATCCCTGCTTCATCGCGATCGTGGATTGCAGCAAATCGTCGGCCGTCGTCACGACCTTGGCATTGGCCGAATACGCCTCCTGCGCAACGATCAGCGAGGACAGGTCGCTGGTCAGGTCGGTCGTGGAGGATTCCACATAGCCGACCGACAGCGTGCCCGTTCCATTCTGCCCGACGGTGCCGATATTGGCGGTGCCGGACGATGCCGTGGCGGTATAGGCCTGGCCGTCGACGGCATTCAGGCCGTTCACGTTGGCGAAGTCGGCCAGGGCGATCTTGCCCACAAGCTGCGTGTCGCCATTGTCGAACTCGGCCATGACCGAGCCGTCGCTCTGGATCGCGATGCCCTCATAGGTGCCCGAGGCGACGCTGTCCGAGGTCAGGGCCGAGCTGTCGGTGGCCAGCGTCGTGCTGGTCGAAAGCTGGGTACCGCCGAGATTGGCGGTATAGCTCTGGGGCGTGGCGCCGCCGACCGTGACGTTCAGGTTGCTCAGCGACAATCCGGACGTATTGGTCGTCGTGTCCGTCACCGAACTCGCGGCGCCGGTCGCCGGGTCGAACGCGACCTGATACGTGTCCGACGCGGCCCCGGTATAGGGGTCGACGAATTTGAGGTTCCACGTCGTCGACGAACTGCTCGCGCCCGTGGCGGCGTTGCTGGTGACGGGCGCCTGCGTCCAGACGGCGGACACATAGCTGCCGGACGCGGAATCGTAAAACGGCGCGGTGGTATAGCTCTGGTTCGATCCGGTGGTGGTACCCAGCGTGGTCGGGGACGCGGCCATCATCAGGCCGCTCGTCGTCGGATCGGTGGTCAGGGCATCGATTCCGCTCGTGCTCGCCGTACCGGTGGACGCCGCCATCGTGGTGCCGCTGGTTCCCCCGATCGTGCCCAGATTGAGCGTCATGTTCTGCGCGACCCCGTTATAGGTCGCCGCGATCGGGATGGAAGCGGCCGCGCCGCTGGCGGAGACGGTGGTCGTCGCGCCGCCGGACGATGGATAGGAAATCGATTTCAGGGTGCCATTGGTGCCGAACGTCACGGTCGCCGCATTCGCCGCGATTGCCCCGTTGCCGCCGGCATCATAGGCACTGACGGTCCAGACATAGGGATTGGTCGCGCTCTGCGTCCAGGTCAGGCCCACCTGGTGCGCGTTGGCATCGGCGTCATAGGTCGTGACCGGCGTCGCCGTGTAGGTCTGCGGTGTATAGCCCGTCGTGGGCGCGGTGCTGGACGGCAGCGTGCCGACGGTGGCATTCAGCGTCAGGGTCGTCGTCTGCGTCGGCCGAAACGCGACATTGTTGACATTGAGCTGCGACAGGTTCGTTTCCAGCGCGCCGGTGCTGTCATTCACCATATAGCCGTCGAGATAATATCCGCTGGTATTGACCAGGTACCCCGAATTGTTCTCGTAGATTTCGCCGTTGCGCGTGTAGTAGTTTTGGGATTCGAACTGCGTCGTGCCCGAGGTCGCGGTGCCGGTCTCCTTGGACACGACGAAAAGGCCGTTGCCCGAGATGGACGAGGCCAGGCTGTCGGTGCTGGTCGAAGACGTACCCTGCTGGTCCACATGCTGCACGGTCACCGCGGCAACCGAGTCCGAGACGTCTTCCGACGCCGCGTTCCCGTTCAGCGAGCCGGCCACGAAGTCCTGGAACGCGGTACTGTCGGCCTTATAGCCGACCGTCTGGCTGTTGGCGATGTTGTTGCTGAGGTTCGTGAACGCGGTCGACTGCGCGTTGATGCCGCTGACAGCCGTGGAAAGGGCATTGAAAACTGACATAAGCCGTCCCTAGCCTTGTGCGCGTCACTGTCTGTCCTGTCCGCCGTCAGGCGGAAAGATCAAGGTCCGGTCGTGGTCGAACGATCCACGGCGCCGCACACCAATATCCCGGTATGGCAGAATCCAGGCCAGCGATCTTACGGACATGGAATGGCGGCCGAAACATTCCCAGCGCGACACCGATGCCTAGCTAGGGCCCTGAGTAGCATGTGCGGCGTGAAACGCAAGGGCTTCCTGGCTCATGATTTCCGAGGCGCGCGCGATCCGGGGGTCCTCAGCTTCATGACATATGCGATGATCGCTGCGACGGGCTGGAAATATTCCGGCGGAATTTCCGCATCCAGCGGCAACGTATACAGGGCGCGCGCCAGGGACGGGTTCGACACCACGGGCACTTTCGCATCCTCGGCCGCGTGCCGGATCCGGGCCGCCAGCTCGTCCATTCCCTTGGCGACGATCTTCGGCGCGCCGTCCGCGCCGTTTTCGTAAGACAGCGCCACGGCGTAGTGGGTCGGATTGGTCACGACGACCGTGGCCTTCCTGACCGCCTGTATCATGCGCTGCCGCGCGCGCCTGCGGCGGATCACCTTCAGCTTGGCCTTGACGTGCGGGTCGCCGTCGGTCTGGCGCGTTTCTTCCTTGATATCCTGTAGGCTCATGCGCAATCCGTTCAGCCTGTGGTACCGGGTCCACAGATCGTCCAGAACGGCGATCACGCATTGTACGACCAGGATGATCAGCGTGGCATACGCGAACCACGCCATCAGTTCCGACGACAGGCGGGGAATGGTCCAGCGCTCGGCTTCGGGCGCCACGCGCAAGGTGCCCTGCGCCACGCCATAGAGCAGAAGCCCGAAGACCACGAATTTGACCAGGCTCTTCAGCAGTTCCACCAGGTTGGTCACGCTGAACAGGCGTGTCAGTCCGCGAATGGGGGACAGGCGCGTGATATCCGGGACAAGGGCCTGCGGACGGAACAGAAAACCGGTCTGCAGCATGCTGCACGCGACGACGACCGCCAGACTGGCCAGCGCCAGCGGTGCCGCCAGCAGCGCCCCCTCGCGCCCGGCCAGCAGGGTCGCCGCATAGACCGACGGCATGTCCGGCGAGATCGTGTCGAAATGCTCCATCAGGCCATGCATGTGGCCGAGAAACGCGCGGCCCGCCGTCGCGGTCGTCATGGTGAAGACGATCAGAAACGCGCCCAGCACGACCAGCATCTGCAATTCCCGGGACTGGGCGACATTGCCGTCCTCGCGGGCGGTCTGGAGCCTCTTCTCGGTCGGGGCCTGGCTCCGCTCTCCGCCGCCCGATCCTTCCTCTGGCATGCATGTCCGTCCCTGATGGTCCGCCGCCGGAATTCATGACCGAATGCAGGCGGTGGGAATTTTAGCGTCGCATGTCAGCGTCGCGCCACGCCGGCCCCTATCCCGGGCAGGCCGGCCAGCAGATCGTTCATCCGCCCTTCCCAGACGCCGGTCATGACCTGGATCAGCATGGCCAGCAGCAGCACGCCGCCCAAAAGCTGCGCCGGCATGGCGATGGCATAGACCTGGATGGCCGGCATCAGCCTGTTCAGCACGCCCAGCATCGCCGGCCACAAGGTCCCGATCAGGACGAACGGCGCGGCCAGTTGGACCGCCAGGGCGAAACTCTGCGCCGTGGCCGCCGTGACGCTCTTCGCCATGTCGCCCACCATGGGCATGTGGCCCGGCGGGAACAGGGTGTACGACCCTGCAACCGCCGCCAGGGGAAACACGTACAGACCGGTGGACAGGACGATGACCGGCACCAGGAACGACGCCATATGGCTGATGGCCGTGCTGGACGCCCCCAGTTCCACGTCCGGCTGCAGCACGCTGGACAGGCCGGTGAAGATCGAGATGATCTGCATGGCGATGCCCAGTGCCGTCGCCACCAGCCTGGCCAGCCATCCGATGAATGCGCCGCACAGAAGCTCGCCCGCGATGATGGCCACCGCCATGAACGGCACGCGCATCGCCGTGCCCGCCACATGCATCAGGCGGTCCTGAATGACGGGCAGGATGGTCACGGTGGTGGCCAGTGCGATTCCCGCCCTGACCACCATGGGCGACGTCGTCTCACCGAGTCCGGGGGCCGTCATCACCATGGCGCTGACACGGCAGAGCGCGACAAGAAACATGGCGGCCAGCACGGCGAGCGAGCCGCCGGGAAAAGACGGGTCCCCGGTCATCCTCGCGTGGCGGCCGCGCGCATGTCGCGCCTTTTCATGAACCTCCAACCATGATCATCTGGTCGAAGATCGTATGGGCATAGGTGTTCAATGTGGAATACATGAACGAGCCCGTCAGCAGCAGGGCGGCCATCGCCGCCACGAATTTCGGCACGAAGGACAATGTCGCCTCGCTCACCTGGGTCATGGCCTGCATCAGCGAAACCAGGACGCCGGCGCACAGCGACGCCAGCAGAGAGGGCGCGCCCATCTTGACGGTCACAAGCAGGGTCTGCCGCAATATCTCATGAATATCGACCGCATGATGCATGCACGTCGCCTAGATCGACATCTTCATGACGTCCTGATAGGCCTGAACGACGCGGTCCCTGATCGTGGTAACGGTCTGCAACGTCAGCTTCGCCTCTTCGACCGACGTCGCGATATCCGTCAAATTGCCGGTGCCGGACAGGCCCGCGGCGGCCTGCGCCTCGGCGCTCTTGCCTGTCGCGACGGCGTTGTTGAGCGCGCTCCCCAGCACGTCGCCGAAGCTGGAGACGATATCCGACGACGGGGAAGCCTGGCCGCCATCCGGGCCGTCGTTGGCCGGCTGTAACGTCTTCTGCGTCTGCCCATAGGCATTGATCGCATCCAGACTGCGTGTGGTGATGTCGCTGATCATCCTGTCCGCGCTACGTCTTCGATGCCCCGGCATAACCCAGGCGTCCGGCAACGACAAGGTCGGCGGCTTTTACCACCCGTTAAAATATAATAGCGCAATTGCGCCCGGCGCCCATGGTCCCGGCCCGTGCGCCAAAGGGGGTGTTGAAGCCGTCGCGGCAGTGGCGATAGGGTGCAGCCGGACAGCAAGTGCGTGGAGCACGATATTGATCGGTCGGTACAGGATGAATCTCCCGCGCGCGATGAAGGATGCCGGCGGCAGGCGCGGCTGGTGCCGGCCGGTATGCGGGACCACGCTGGCTGTCTTGCCGGTGGCAATGCTGCTCGGGGGCACGTGCCGGGCCGCCGGCACCGGCGAGGATGGCATCCGCTGCCCCGCGGGGGCTGTCCATATCGCGGAAATCCGCGTGCTCGCCCGTCAGGATGGCAGAGCCGGCGCCGTGCGGCCGATCGGAATCGCATCGGCGGAAATCTGCGCCGGCGATGCGACTCGTTTCTCGGACGTCGTGACGCGCGGCGCGCCGGACGGCGCCAGTGGCGCCGCCGCGATCGGGCAGAAGACAGGGGTGGAAGGCTCCATCCAGATCAGCGGACGCACCGCGCAGATGGACGCGACCGTCTACCTCCCTCTCAACGACGTGGACCTCGCCCAGTGCGCCCAGCAGCAGGACACGCAGGGACAAGACACGCAGGCGCAGGGGGGCGCCGGCGGCACATGCAGGCCACATGGCCTGGTGGCCAGCCTGGCCGATACATGGGTGTTCTCGCCCGGACGATGGTCGGCTCTTCAGGTGGGCACGGACAGCGCCGGGAATCCGATCGCCCTGTATGTCAGGATTTCCAACGGCCAGGTGGAATGACGGCCTGCCGCCGCGCGGCGCAAAAAATACCCCCGACCGAAATCGGGGGTATTCACAAATAGAATGAATGTCTCGATGGCACGCTGCTTCCGAAATCCGTCACACGAATTTCCGGGGCAGGACACGTGCCAATCTTGCCCCAGATTACTGGAACATCGAGAGGATGTTCTGGGACTGCGAGTTGGCGATGGTCAGCGACTTGATCGCCAGCGACTGCTTGGTCTGCAGCGAGGTCAGCTTCGCGCTGGCGGCCGACATGTCGGCATTGGTCAGGGCGCCGACGCCGGCGGTCAAATTGTCCGAGATGGTCTGGCCATAGGTGGACATGTTGGCGATGTTGTTCGTGTTGGCGCCCAGGTCGGACGTGACGTTCGTCATCGCCTGGATGGCCGCCTGAACCTGGGAAATCATGTCGGCGACCGCGTTGGAGCCGGTGAAGGCCGAGCCGAGGCTGCCCGCGCCGGCCGCCGAGACGGAGACGAACACGTTGGCGGTCGGGTTGCTGCCGGCCGAGCTGCCCGTCGTCAGGCCCAGCGCGTCCGTCAAGGTGGTGCCGCTCGTGCCGCTGACGGACACCGAGGATGAGGTGGTCATATAGCCGGCGATCGTCGAATTGAAGCCGCTGATGGTGGCCGAATCGCCCCCCAGGCCGGTCACGTAGGTCAGTTGGCTGGACGTGATCCCCTGGCCGTCGGCCGTGCCGCCGGACAGCAGGTTCACGCCGTTGAACGTCGCGTTGCGGGCAATGGTGTCGATCTGCTGGAGAAGACCCGTGATCTGCGTGCCGATCTGCCCCAGAGAGGCAGGTGTGCCCTCATTGTTGCCCACCGACGTCACGGCGTTCTGGACCTGGTGCAGCACGCTGATGATCTGGCTCGCGGCGCTGTCCGTCGAGCTGACGGTCTGCGAGGCAAAGGTCAGGCCGTTATTCACGGCGGTCTGGCCGGCAATGTTGCCCGACATCTGCTGCGCGATGCCATAGGCCGCGGCATTGTCGGCGGCCGAGGACACCTGCAGGCCGGTCGAGACCACGTTTTCCGTCTGGCTCAGGCTGGTCGACGTCGCATCGAGAGTTTCGATGGCGATCATGGCCGAGGTGTTGGTGTTGATCGAAAGGCTCACGGTGTTTTCTCCATGCTGACTCGTGCCGATGTCGCACCAGTTCCAGGCCAGACAATCGGCAAACGGCTAAGAGAAGGTTACCAGCTCTGTCGACACGTATGTTTTTTCGCGTTGTGCCGCGGCCGGATCGTGGCGCCGGAACGCCCGTCGAACGCCCGCCGAGCGACGTGATCCCGCGGCCCCAACTGGTCAGGGTTCCGGGTGTGTAGTAGTGTTTACTGGACCAGTGGCCGATATCGGGCATCATGGCCGGTATCGTACGCGGCGGACTCCAGACGGTAACATCATGATTCATCCTGCGATCAAAGCCTATCAGAGCATCAGCGGCTCTTCCCTGTCGGGCAGAGAGGCCGAGGCCGCATGCTTCAGAATGCTCATCGACGAACTCGAGACCGCGTCGCTGAGTTCCGATGTCGCCGTTCGCCGCCTGGCATTGTCCCGGCATCAGCGTTTCTGGTCCATGATCATGCAGGCGAACGCCCTGGATAACGGTCTTACGCCCGAGGAAGACCGCAGGCTTTTCGTCAGGCTGGCGGACCAGGCCCAGAGATACGGAATCAGGGCGATATTATATTCCGACCTGTCCCTGGCCCCCCTGATCGAGATCGCGGAAAATGTCCTGGCCGGCCTCGAGGCCGTCTCGGATAGCGATGCAATAGGCGCCGATCCGCTCGCCGCGTTCTGACGGAAGCGGGCGGTGGCGGAAGCGGGCGGTGGGATCGGCACCGCAGAGAGAGTGTCACGGTCATGAAGAATCCGGATGCCGGAGCGGGTGGCGCGTCGCCGCGGTCGATCGCGGACAGGCTTGCCTTCCTCAGGATCGGCAACAGGGAAAGCCGCATCCTCTCCGAGATGCGCTCCGGCCTGGGCGATGTCCTGCAAGCCAGCCTCGATGATTTCTACGACCGGGTGAAGCAGACGCCCGAACTGGCGCGCTTCTTTCAGGGCGACCACCAGATGGACGTGGCCCGATCGCACCAATTGGCCCATTGGAACACGATTCTTTCGGGCCAGTTCGGTCCCGACTATGTTCAGGCCGTCACGCGAATCGGCGGGACCCATGCCGTGATCGGGCTCGAACCGCGCTGGTATCTGGCCGGATATGCGGTTCTGCTCGACGGCATCGTCCGCCGGATGATCGACGCGGAGTTCTCGCGCCGCCCGCGCGGCCAGGCCGCCTTCTCCCGGCTGTTCGGCCGACCATCACCCGCCGCCGAACCACAGGACGCCGCGCTGCTGGGAGAGAAGATCGGCACGCTCATCCGCGTGGCGATGCTGGACATGGATCTCGCACTCTCCACCTATCTGCTCCGCCTGGAAGAGACGAACCGCAAGGCCGAGCGCGAACAGGCCGCGCTGGGCGAAATCGCACGGGCCCTGGAACAGGTGGCCGGCGGTGACCTGTCGACGACGCTCGACCGGACGGTCATGGAAAAATCGCCCCTCCTGGCATCCGTCTTCGCCAGGCTCAAGGACGGGCTGGGGGGAATCGCTTCGGAAATCCGCCGGGCATCCGCCCTGGTTCGGGAATCCGCGGCGTCGATCAGCAAGGACAGTGCGCGCATCCTCAGCCAGAGCGACGCGCAGGTCGGCTCGATCCGCAGGATTACCGGCGCCACGGCCGCGCTGGAGGAGTCGCTGTCCGACGTCGCCGAGCAGACCGAAGCGGCTGGCGTGGCCGTCAGGACCTGTGTGGCCGCGGCCGCCCTCGGGGATGGAAATATCCGCAGGGTGCGCGAAACGATGACGGATATCCGGCAGGCGGGCGAGACCATTTCCGAGCTTGTCGGCACGATTCAGGATATCGCGGTCCAGACGAATCTGCTCGCGCTCAACGCCAATGTCGAGGCCTCCCGCGCCGGAAGCGCCGGGCGCGGTTTTGCCGTCGTGGCGACCGCGATCCGCGAATTGTCGGCCAAGACCACCGAGGCGGCACGACAGATCGCGGCAAGCGCGCGCCAAAGCGAAACCGTGATCCGCAACGGCGACAGGGCGGTCAGCCAGATGACGGACGCATTGCGGGAGATCGGGACCAGCATCACGGTGGTCCGGGACGCCGTCGCCCGAATCAATACCGAAATCGGGAATCAGGAGAACAGCGTCCGCAGCACCCATCGCGAGGCCGCCGAGCTGCGCGACATTTCCGAAAAGACATCCGCCATGACAAGGCATGCATCGGACGATTGCACGGCGCTGACGCAGCGGTCGGACAAGATGATGGAACTGGTCAGCAATTTCCGGCTGTCCTGATGCGGCCCGAGGCAACCGGCATTGTCCTCGGTCCGGACAGGCTTTCAGAACAGGTCGATCGTCCCGGCGGGCAGTGATCCGTCCGGTGCGTGCGTCCCTTTCAGGGCCCGCACGACCGAACCGAGCGTAACCCCGTCATCCAGACGGGCCATACTGACGCCGTCCGCCGGCCCGGGGTGGGGAAGGGATATCAGGTTTCTCAGAACCGTCGTCACGGCCGCGACCGTCTGTGTCGCGACGTCCAGCTTCTGAAGGCTGCCCATGTCCGCATCGCTCAGCGCCAGGCCCCTGACACATGTCTCGACGGCCTGCTGGGCGTGAACAAGATCCTCACAGGCCGCGTCCAGAAGATGCGCCATTCTCGCCACGGCCTCATGCATCGTAATGTTCGGGGTGCCGTCCGGGGTGGCACCCGGGGTGGTGTGTGGGCCCGGTGCCCGCATCGTGGCGGAATCTGTTTCCATCTTCAGTCTTTCTCCGCGCCCTGACGGTCAGAACAGTTCGACGCCCGAGCCGGCTTCCCGCGCCCATTTCCGTTCGGCTTCGGCCTCTCGCCGGCTGTACGCTTCTTCCTGATGCCCGACAGTCCTGGCATCGTGGACCAGGTTCTGCTGCGCCCGTCCGGTCGCGGGCCAGAACCTGACCCGCCGGGCCTGGCTGCCACCCAGGCTGTGCGAAACGCAATGCAGCCCTTCTTCCGCCAGATATCGCAGGACGAAGCGGCTGTTCTCCTGCCCGATATGCCCCAGCGACGGAATGATGGCCGCGCCGCCAAATGCCTTGCATTGAAGCCGATCGAGGCTCCCGCCTGCTTTGAGAATCCCGTTGACGAGTTTCTCCATCGCATTGACGCCGAAACGCATGGCCGTTCCGCCATGGCCGTCATCTCCATCGGGCAGCAGAAAATGGTTCATGCCGCCGACGCCGGCCACCGGATCGAACATGCAGACCGAGACGCACGAGCCGAGAAGGGTAACCAGAAGAGTCGACGGATCGTCCGAGACGACCACTTCGCCCTGTACGACCGTCGTGATTGTCGATATGTCCGTCACGTTATAGGCCCGAACACCTTTTCAAGCACCTCCCGCAGTTTTGCGACGGTATAAGGCTTGGCAAGAAAATTATTGACCCCGGCCTTGACGGCTTCCTGAACGAGGTCCCGGCTGGCCTCGCTGGTCAGGATGATGAACGCGACTTTCTGCGTCTTCGGGTTGCCGCGGACGGCACGCAGCAGCGCCAGCCCGTCCATGACGGGCATGTTGAAATCGGAAATCACAAGATGCGTCGGATTCTGGTCGAGATATTCGACGGCTTCCCTGCCGTCCTTCCTCTGCGCGATGTGCGCGAAGCCGATCTGCATCAGGCTGTTGGCCAGAATCTGCCGGATGGACGATTGGTCGTCAACGATCAGCGCCCTGATCTGTGAAGCCGCTGGCATAGTCTCCTCCTCATTTCCCATCCAGATCCGGCTAGTCCGCCGGCGTCGATCGCGATCTACGGTTGCCCGGTGCCGAAGCCCCGTCCGATCGGCCGGACACGGCGCGGACGGACAGGCCAAGGCAACGAGACAGAGAGATACCAGTAAGCCAATGGAATCGGGCGTCGTCCTGGGGTCATGTCAGCGCGCGGGCCGTCATGGCGGCGGCACTGATCTGGTCAAGAGAGACGATCCGGGACGCCGCCCCGATTTCGGCGGCGACCCGCGGCATTCCATAGACGACCGAAGACGCCTTGTCTTGTGCAATCGTCTGGGCTCCGGCCCGGTGCATGGCCAGGAGACCTGCCGCGCCATCCTGCCCCATGCCGGTCAGGATAATGCCCAGCGCATCACTGCCGACCTGCTTCGCAATGGAATCGAACAGGACGTCGACAGACGGGCAGTGGCCGTTCACCGGCGCCGATTTCAGGAACGTCGTCATGCATCGGCCGTCGCGCCGTTCCACGGCCACGTGCCGGTCGCCTCCCGGCGCAATCCTGACGCAGCCCGGGGCCAGTATTTCGCCGTCCCTGGCCTCGCAGATGGACAGCGCCTCGATCTTCTGGTCCAGCCTCTTGGCGAAACTGGCGGTAAACAAAGCCGGCATATGCTGGCAGACGATGATCGGGGGGCTCTGTCGCGGAAAACCCGCAAGCACCAGCTCCAGCGCCTCCACCCCGCCCGTCGAGGCCCCGATCGCCACCAGTTCGAACCAATGGGCCCAGCTTCTCTGCACGTCCGGCACGCTGTTCGGATCGCGGCGCCGCGGCTTGGCGGCAGGATCGGATTGCGCGGCCAGCCGAACGAGACGCGCCAGGCCCGCAAACGCATCCGTCCCGACCACCGAAGCCGGTTTCGCGAAGCAGTCGAACGCGCCCATCTGCAAGGCGGTGATCGCCGTATCGGCCCCCCGGGCCGTCAGGCTGGAAACCATGACGACCGGAATCGGACGCAGCCTCATGATCTTGTCGAGAAACTGCAGGCCGTTCATGCCGGGCATCTCGACATCGAGCGTAATGACGTCCGGCTGGTCCTTGATGATCAGGTCCCTGGCCTCGATCGGGTTCGCCGCTTCGCCACAGATGACGATATCGGGATACTGCTCGAAGGATCTCCGTATCAGTGCCCTTATCGTTCGTGAATCGTCGACCACCAGAACCCTTACCGGCTTCTCCAACGCTTAGTCGTCCTTTTCGTAGATGGTCGGGGCTACCTGCGTCAGCCCGCATTGGGTTGCGCAAGATACGCGTTCGGAGTGGCCCACATACAGAAAGCCGCCCGGTTCCAGCCTGTCGGACAGGCGCTGCCACAGACGCTCACGCGTCGCCTCGTCGAAATAGATGACGACGTTCCGGCAGAAAATGGCCGAAAACGTCCCCCTGATCGGCCAGGAGGCATTGAGGTTGAGCACGCGGAACGCAGGAAGGCGGCCGATCGGGCCGGCAAAACGGTAATCGCCGTCGCCGCAGGACTCCATGAACTGGGCTTTCCGCGCCGCGGGTATGCCCTCGGTTTCCTCATCCGGGTAGACGCCGCCCGCGGCCCGCGCGACCACGTCGGCATTGATGTCGGTCGCGAGAATGCGCATGTCATGCGCCGCCGCGTCCGGAAATGCCGTCATGATGGACATGGCGATGCTCCAGGGTTCCTGCCCTGTGGAGCATGCCGCCGACCACACCCTTCCGCGCCCGCCCGCGGCGATGTTCGCGGCAAGGCGAGGGACCACGACGGTTTCGAGATGCTCGAAATGCTTCTTTTCCCGAAAGAAGCTCGTGACATTCGTGGTCAGGGCATAGACCAGCTTCTCCATCTCGCCTTCGCCGCCCGGCGCCTGCACGAAATCCAGATAGGTCCGGAACGAGGCGTGGCCAAGCTCCCGAACCCTGCGCGAGACGCGCGAATACACCAATGCGCGCTTGGTCGCAGGAAGATGGATGCCCGCCTGCGCCTGCGCGATCCGCTGTACCCTCTGGAAATCGGTATCCGTGTAATCGGACTCGCCGACCGGCATCAGGCCGTTCATGCGGAAACCGTATCCCCGACCAATTGTCCGACCACGGTTTCAAGGCGAAGGACGCCGATCATCCGGTTGTCGACCAGCACCAGCCCCCCAAGGCTGCTGCCGTCATCGGATACGCTCTGCACGTCGCCAAGGTCGATGTCCGCCATGTCGATGACGCGATCGACCAGCAGCCCGCATACGACGCCGCCTTGCGACTCGACGAAGACCACGACGCGGCGCGGATTGTCGGCCTGCGGCGGCACGTTCAGATAGACCGCCAGATCGATCACCGTCAGGATGACGCCGCGCAGATTGATGGCCCCGCAGACATAGGGCGGGGCGAACGGCAGGGTCGTCGTCTTCTCGAATCCCCGGATTTCACGAACGCTCAGGATCGGAATGCAATATTCCTGCTCCCCTATGGCGAACATGATCATCTTGACGATCGTGGCGTCAGCAACCTCTGTCTGTTCCGTCATGTCCGGTTTCCTGCCTCGCTACCGATTATCGGCATGATGTCGCTACGCCGCCAGCCCCGTGCGGATGCGCGCGGGCTTGTTGTCGAGATGCCCGACGGCGGACGCAATCAATGCCGGAGCGTCGAGGATCAGGGAAACGCTGCCGTCGCCCAGAATGGTTGCCGCCGACACGCCGAATATCTGCCGGTAGTTGTTCTCTATGCTTTTGATGACGACCTGGGTCTGGTCGCGAATCTCCTCCACGACCAGGGCGGCCCGCGCCCCCGACTCGTTCTCGACGACAAGGATGATCGCATCATCCGGCGAACCCGCCGGCGGAGAGTCCGACAGGCCCAGCGCCGCGGCCAGCGGGATCAGCGGCATGCAGTCGCCGCGGATCGAAATGACGTTGCTGCCATCGGGCAGGGCGTAAATATCCCGGCGCTTGATCATCATGGTCTCGATCACGGCCGAGATCGGAACGATCATGGTCGAACCGCCGGCGACGATCACCATGCCGTCGAGAATGGCCAATGTCAGCGGAAGGCTCAGGCTGAACGTGGTCCCTTTCCCCGGGACGCTGTGAATCGCGACCCTGCCGCCAAGGCTCAAAATCGCCTGCTTGACGACGTCCATGCCCACGCCCCGGCCCGAAAGGTCGGACACCGCCTCCGCTGTCGAGAAGCCCGGCGCGAAGATCAGGTTGTTGATCTCGTCGTCGGTCAGCACCGCGTCCGGCGCGACGATGTTCCGCCTGATCGCCGTCTCGAGCACGCGCGCGCGATCGATCCCGCCGCCATCGTCCCTGATCGTGATCAGGATCCGGCCCGAGCGGTGTTCCGCGGACAGCCGGATATGGCCCTCCGCGGGCTTGCCGGCCGCGATTCGGTCTTCCTTCTTTTCGATGCCATGATCGACGGCATTGCGCAGCATATGCGTCAGCGGGTCCGTCAGCTTTTCGACCAGCGTCCGGTCGACTTCCGTCTCCTCGCCCGCAAGCGTCAGGACCACCTCCTTGCCGGTCATCGAGCACGCTTCGCGCACCACGCGCTGCATGCGCTGGAACACGCCGCGAACCGGCTGCGCCCGGATCGCCATGACGGCGTCCTGGATATCCCGCGTCAGGGACTGCATGCTGCCGATACTCTGGACCAGTTCCTGCTGCGTCGCGCTGTCGCCATGGCGGGACAAGGATTCGATGGCCGCCTGGGCGATCACCAGTTCGCCGACAAGATCCATCAGATCGTCGATCCGGTGGAGATCGACACGGATCGAAGCCTGCTCGGGCTTGCGGGCCGGCACCGGACCAGACGCGGCGGGCGCAACCGCCGCCGCGACCGGGACCGCGGCCGGCGCACGATGCGCGTCGGCCAGTGCGGTTGCCAGTGCGGGTGCCAATACGGGTGCCACCTCGTCGACGGGGGCAGGGACCGGTTCCGGGGGCGGCACCGCCACCGGACTCTCTCCCGTTTCGCCCGCCCGGGTCATCTCGAAATCGCAGGCGTCGCTGACCCAGTCGAAGACGGCGCCGCAGCGTTCCTCGGAGACTTCCGGAGGCAGCACCACACGCCACGAGAGATAGGCTTTGCCGGGAACCAGATCGCCAAGCGGCGGAAGGGCGGAGCAGTCGCAGGCCGCCACGATGTCTCCACCGGTTACCGCCGCAGCCGCGACGTCCGCAAGACCGATCAGGATGTTCCGCGCATCGTCCCCACGCTCATACAGGACGTCATGCGGGCGGAACGTGACGATCAGCGGCGCGGGGACCGGCGCGGCCGGTCCGTCAAAATCGAAATCCACCGCGATCGGTTCGAAGTCGATGGAGACAGGTTCGAAATCTAGCGGAATCGGCACGAAATCCTGCGGGACGGCGTCGTCGGTCGCATCGGGCGCATCGGTTGCGTCAGCCGTACCGCCACGGCCGGTGATGGCCTCCAGTTCGATCCGGCTCTCGGCAGCGCGGGCCGGATCGACCGCCAGATTGTCGCGCGCTTCGACGACCAGGTCGCTCAGCACGTCCATCGCCTTGAGAAAAATCTTGATGATGTCGGGCGTCGGGGCAATGCGCCCCGATCGCAGGTCATCAAGGGCACTTTCAAACACATGGGCGAAGCGCACAAGGTTCTCAAGCCCGAATGACGCGGCCCCGCCCTTGATCGAATGCACGGCACGAAAGACGCCGTTGATGGTTTCCTGCCCGGATTCGCCATCCGACAATGCCGAAAGTCCGCGTTCAAGCTCCTCTAACTGTTCGTCACATTCCTGGAAGAAGATCCGGAGGATATCGTCCATATCGGAACTCATGCCGTCCCCGCTTTCTTCAGGCCGTAACCCGCCGGATGGCCGCGACCAGACTTTCGGAACTGAATGGCTTGACGATCCATCCGGTCGCGCCGGCCGTCCTGGCCCGGGCCTTCTTTTCCGGGTCGCTCTCCGTGGTCAGAACGATGATCGGCAGATGCTTGAACTGATTCATGGTCCGAATCGTCTCGATCACCTCGAAACCGTCCATGCGCGGCATGTTGATATCGGTGATGACCACATTGGGGGGCGGGTCGGCGCCGCGCAGGACGTCCAGCCCATCGACTCCATCCGCTCCCTGAATGACGTCGCACCCGGCCTCTTCCAACGCTTTGCGCAGCATGCCCTGCATGGTCCGGGAATCATCGATCGTCAGGACACGTAAATTCTGTCTACTCGCCATACCGCATGCTCACTGCAGAAGGGGGAGCGGTTCCTGCAGGAACGCGCGGACCCCGAAAAGGGCAAATGCCTCGCGGATCTTCTCCGACGGTGCGACCACAGGGCAGCCGCTGGCCAAAAGAACCTGCAGGCACAGGCCGCCGACATAGCCGACGCCGGATGCGTCAAGTGCCACCGTTTCCGTCCCGGCCTGGTCCCGTGCCTGCGCGATCAACGCCTTCAGCGCCTCGGCGGCTGCACTGTCCAGCCGTTCGGGCAATGTCACGCAGGCAAGGGGGGACACCGCGCCGGATTCGCCTTCCATCAAAAATCTTCCCATCCCTGGTCTGGCGACGTCGTCAGCAGCGGGGCGGTCAGGCTGGGGGAAGGCGGCCGGCCGGCTCTCGTCTGCGGCCGCGCGGGCGACAGCACGGCCATGCCCTCGCCGGCGGCGTGACGTCTCTCATTGCCGATCCTGAAACGGCTCAAGGTCTGGGTCAGCGTTCTGGTCTCGGCCGTCAGGTTATGGCTGGCCGCGGTCGTTTCCTCGACCATGGCCGCGTTCTGCTGGGTCACCTGGTCCATCTCGCTGATAAAGGCCGTGATCTCGGACAGACGCTGGGCCTGGTCCTGCGTGGAGACCGAAACCTCCTCGACCCGGGTCGCGATATTCTGCGTGCTGCCCGCGAAGTCAGTCAGATAGCGCCCCGTCTGCTGCACCAGGTCGACCCCCTTGTCGACCTGTTCCGCCGAGACGGAAATCAGGCGCTTGATCTCGCTGGCCGACTTCGCCGATTTCTCGGCAAGGGACCTGACTTCCTGCGCGACCACCGCAAAGCCCCTGCCGGCGTCACCCGCGCGGGCCGCCTCGACACCGGCATTCAGCGCCAGGACGTTGGTCTGAAAGGCGATGCCGTCGATGACCGAGATAATCTCGCCGATCGCGTCCGACGATTTCTTGATGCCGTCCATCGCCGACGTCGTCTCGGCCATGATGCCGGTCGCGGACTTGACCTTTTCCAGCGACTGCTTCGTTTCGGCGCTGGCGTCCGAACAGGCCCGGGCGATGCGCTGCACGCCATCGGTCACGGTGCGCACCGACGCCGCGGCCTGGCCGAGGTTGGCCGCCTGCTTTTCCGTCCGCTTCGCAAGATCGGCGGACGCGGTGGAAATTTCGGTGGCCCCGGTCGCGATCAGTTCCGAATTGTTGGCCACGGCCCGCAGCGCCTCGCTCCGGCGCATGGCCGAATTGTTGAACGCATCGCGCAACGGCGCGAATTCGCCGTCGAAAATGGGATCCGTGATCCGCAGCTCGAGATCGCCCTCGGCCAGTTCCTTCAGCGCCGTGCCAAGGGCCTCGATGACCGCGTGCGTGTGCCTGTCCCGTTCCTCGCTGCGGTCGAGAGACTGCCTGATCTCCGCCGCCATGGCCGCCTGGCGGGTTTGCGCCTCGCCCTGCTCGCGCACGCTTCGCGCGAACGCGACCATCACGCGCGCCAGGCGCCCCGCGCAATCCTTGTTGTCGAGAAACGGCACGTTGGCGCGGTTTTCACCACGGCCGAGCTGCTCGCCAAGATCGCGCAGCGTCTCCAGGGGGGTCGTCACCACACGTGTCATCATCTGCCAGATGATAAAGACGACCACCTGTCCGAAAGCCAGGGCGCACATATTCATCAGGAACATGTGGTCGATCGGCTCGTGGGCGAGATACCCGGCGGCCTCGATAATGATCTGGAGCATCAGATACGCTTCCAGAAACAGCATCACTGTCCTGATTTTGCTTCGGAACGGCGCGTCCCGATAGAGCCAATTCAACATGCTGGTCTAGCTTTCCTTCATATCTGGGGGGCACCGCATATGAAGCTGTTCGCACACACACTCTGCTTCGGACGGCACGCTGAATCCCGTCGGCCATTCCGTTGGAAAGGTAATTGTCTTGCCGTAAAGGGTTAACAAATTGTTAAAATTCCATCTTTTGCCGGAAAACACATGCGCGGTACGACGCTCGCGGAAATGCCGTCGGCGCGACATGCATCCCACCAATGGAAAATGCCGGTCAGGAGCCAAAGCTTCTGACCAGGCCGCCCGCCACCATCTGCCAGCCATCGACCATGACGAAGAAGATCAGCTTGAACGGAAGCGATATCGTCGCCGGCGGCAGCATCATCATGCCCAGGCTCATCAGCACGCTCGACGTGACGATGTCGATGACAAGAAACGGCAGGTAAAGCAGAAAACCCATTTCGAAGCCGCGGCTGAGTTCACTGATCATGAAGGCGGGCATGAGCACCCGCCACGGCGTTTCGGCCGGCGATTTCGGCAGCGGGACATTCGCCAGGTGCAGGAACGTCGCGATGTCGGCCGGCCGCGCATTGGCCAGCATGAAGGTCCGGAAGGGTTCCGCCGCCGCCTTCAGGCCGTCCATCTCGCTCACGCGCCCATCCATCATCGGAACGATGCCGTGGTACCAGGATTGTTCCAGAACCGGCTGCATGACGAAAAAGGTCAGAAACAGCGCAAGGCCGATCAGCACGGTGTTCGGCGGCGTTCCCTGCGCGCCGATGGCGCCGCGCAACAGGGACAGCACGACGATGATGCGCGTAAAGGCCGTAACCATCACCAGCAGGCTGGGCGCAAGGGACAGAATGGTGATAAGAGCCGTCAGTTGGACAAGACGGCTGGTCGTTCCCGCGTCGCCAAGACCCCTGCCGAGATCCAGGGTCAGGGACTGGGCGTGCGACAGGCCCGGCATGGCGATCAGCATGCCGAGGGCCAGACCGACCGCGACAATGGCTCCTGAACCGAAAAAGCGGCGCGTGAGCAGGCGGAATGTCACTCTGTCAGGTTCCTCTATTCGCATCGCGCGCGCCCACATCCGGTGGCGCCGGGGAGGACGCGCGCGGCGGGCTCGCCTCCGCCTCGTCGATCCATCCCAGAAACACATCACTGCCCCCGCCGGTCAGGATCAGCCCCGTCTTCCGATCGCATCGTATGATGCTCAGGCGCCGGCGCTGATCGATGGCCAGACTTTCCACCACCGCCAGACTGCGCGTCCGGCGTCCCTTCAGCAGGTACGGTTCCAGGAATTTCAGAGCATGGCGGCTCAAAAGAATCAGCGCGACGACCACCGCAAGGGACGCAAGACCGGTCAGCCACGGGGTGACGAACGCGCCCGTGCCCTGCGCCGGAAATCCCGTCCGGGCGGCGGCAAGCGTGACTGTTCCGGGCATTCCGTTCCCTCTCTCCGAAGCCGCATCCGGTTCAGCGGAAATGCTCTATGTTGTTACTTTGTCGCGCATCTTCACGCGATCTGCTCTAGCTGGACGAGCCCGGAGAGGATGACAGGATCTCGGTCATCGTCACGCCGATATGGCTGTCATCGACCACCACGACCTCTCCCCGTGCGATCAGCCGGTTGTTCGCATAGATATCCACCGCTTCTCCCAGCTTCTTGTCCAGCTCCACGACCGCGCCGCGCCCCAGCCGCAGCAACTGGCTCACCGGCATCGTCGCCGTCCCGATCACGGCCGTGATCTTGACCGGGATGTCATAAATCGCCTCCATCTGGCCGGTGCCGATCGCCGCTTTATTCTGGTCGTGCTGCTCGGCCTTCCCGGACGATGAAGGCGCAGAGGGGGCGTCCGAACCCGTGGTGGAAAAATCCTCCAGCCCGATATATCCATTGTCTGCACTCATGGTTTTCTCCGCCTGGTCTATGCCTTTTGCCGGCCCCGTTCCGCGCGCTGCTCCGCGAGGGCCGTAACAGCGGCAACAATCTTCTCCGCGACGGATTTTCGCCATTGTTCCGGATCAATGACAATGGTGGTTGCCGCAGAGGTGACGCTGATCATGCCCGACCCTGCCTCCGGTTCTGATTCCAGCACGGCCTCTATCCGAACATCGCCATCCGCCTTGACGATCGACGCCAGACGCTGCGCATGCGCCTCATCGCAGCGGATCGTGACGGTGCCTTCGCACTCCCTGACGAATCCTTCGGCATCCGCGACAAGATCGCGCCGCAACCCCGCCAGGACGGCGCCGTCCAGCGCGGTCAGGCCCCGGACGATATCCACGACGGTCGCCACAAAGGCATGCGCGGCGTCGTCCATGACTTGCCGCCGCCGGGCGTTCTCGGCCGCGAATGCCGCATTCAGAGAAGCCACGCAGGATGCATGCTGTTCCGTCAGCACATCCTCCCTGTTCCTGGCGCCGGTTTCCAGCCCCTCCTGGAACGCGGCCCGACGCAACGACTCCACGTCCTCGCGAGACATCGTGACGCGCTCCGGGTCGGACCCGGCCTCGTCCGGGGGCGTCTGCGCCTCTGTCGGGATGCTCTCGGTGTCCGGCCGGGACGCGGCGCCGAAATCCTCCAGGTCGATCAGCCGGCGCCGACGGTCCGCCCCCTCCGCGGGGTGGTGCCGGTCGGACGGGCGGGCGGGCGCCGGAAAAGGAATGAAAGCCCCCCTCACGGAA